>JAFYIM010000041.1 GCA_017538635.1 bacterium | reverse complement strand
TTTTCCACGAAAACAAGATTTTTATCTTTTTCTATTAATTATGATAGCAGATGTCAGCATATCAGTTTAGGCAAATTTTGCATAAACTGAATCTTTTATTTAAAATCCGTTTTGATAGCAGATGTAAAAAATCAGCCGCGGACTTTTCGCTACTAAATTTAATAGCGAAGAAATTCGTGGCCAAAAGCAGGCAAAAAACAAGCGCGCCAAATGACGCGCTTGCCTTTTGCTTAACAGCTAAAAGGATGGATTATTTCCGCTCCACTCAGCAACTGAAAGCGAGTTTTTTTATTGAACTAGAACCACGCGGAAACCGTTGCGGCTGTAATCTTCCTCGGGGCGGCCGTCGCGGCGGTAAGCAGAGCGGCAGCCGGCGGCGCTGCTGTCGTCCCAGCTCCCGCCCCGGAGAACACGGTATTCTCCTTCTTCTCCGCCCTTCGGATCTGTGGCATCCCCGTCGTATGATTCATACCAATCCAGACACCACTCCCAGACGTTCCCGTGCATATCATACAAGCCCCAGGCGTTCGGAAGATAGGAGCCTACAGTTGTATGCTGACCGTATCCGCCTTTCTCATCACTTCTGTTGTAGAAGTAGCGACCGACCTCAGCCATTTCATCACATTGTTCCTCGTCTGACAGATTTTTTCCACTGTTCAAAGCTGTGGTCGTGCCTGCTCTGCAGGCGAACTCCCACTGGGCTTCTGTTGGAAGATCAAAAGTCATTTGAGTTTTAGTGCGAAGTATGCCGAAGAAAGAGTCATCATCCACGTCGTAACTGGTTGGCCAGCCTGCTCCTTTGTCTTCTCCGCGGGGCATATCATAAGAAACGCCTTCCACCGGTCTGGCACTGCCTTCGTATATAGATGGATTATATCCCATAATTAGTTTGTACTGTTCCTGCGTTGTTTCAAAAACGCCGATATAAAAATCCTTTGTCAAAGTCACTTCGTGCTGGACTTCGTCATAATATCTTCCCAGTTCGTCCTTGGGGCTGCCCATGGTGAACTTCCCGGCTTCGACCTTCCTAAGAACCAGCTTGGTGGTCTTGTACTCTTCTGTCCATCCACCCTCCGGAACATCGTCGAGATAACTTATCGCAAAGCTAGTTGCGTTAGTTCCGCCGGAAAGATCCACGACCATGTAGGTGTTGTTGCCCGGCGGCGGAGGTGTCTGCTCCGTCGCTTCCACCTTCACCAGCATGTCGTCGCTGTAAGTTTCGTAGAAACTCTCGTCCGGAGTCCAGATCGTCTTGAATTCGCCTGCTCCTGAAACGGTGCCGTTTGCGCCGTCTCTACTTATCGTGCCTTTTTCCGCAAGGTCAAAAGTTGTCTCTCCGTTATCAAGCGATCCGTAGAACTTGACGTCGAAAACGGGTTCGGCGCTGTTGGAAGTCAGCGTATAGTTTATAACGACGCTTCTGTCAAAAGGCCACATCTGCAAACAATTGACGTTGCTGACGCAGCTGTCTGCTTTGGCGCTGAAAGCGCTTAAGGCAACGATTGCCAAAACCGCAAGCAGACTTTTTGTCCTTTTGCGAAGGAAAATGACACCGATAATAGCAATGATCATTAATCCAACAGGCTCAGGAAGTATAGTCACCTTTCTTGTCAAAACTTTCGATTCTGCATCGCTTGTTACCGTTTCAGTCAGCAGATAAGTGTCATCGGTAGGAAAATCCTTAAAATCTTCGTCCGTGTAGTCCCAAGTTTCCGTTCCTTCCACGGCGGTCTCGGAATAATCGGCGAAAACGCTGGCCGATATTTCCGGGTTAGTAGTGTCTTCAACATTTATGGTTAGAGACTTCGGTTCGCCTTCCGCTAACGCACTGCTATAGGCTAAGGGATCCGTCGGTTTCAAAAGAATAGCTTCCTCCGTGATCTCGCTTCCGTCGAAACGGAAGCCAGATGACCAGCATTCATCACAGAATGCCGAAACGCAGATTAACATGGCTATACCAACAAGTATGGCATTTTTCATTTGGTTCCTCCCCAAGGGACTATGGTGATTTAAAATATTCTTTATTTGCGGACTGAATTTCGCACAAATAAAGACATTTCTTTTATTTACGTAAAATTTAACAAAAAAAAAAAAAAAATACAAGGGTTAGGCGAAATCTCTTTATTTATGCGGTCTCAGAGCGATTACAGAAAGGCTTTTGAAAGTAGATGGGAAAGTGAAAGCCTAGCCATAAAACTTGGCTAGTATTGCTCAAATTCTGGATTTCAGGCCAGCGATCTCTGCAGCGTCCAGTTTCGTGAAAGCGAAGCACTTTTTCCCAAGATCCTTTATTGATGCACCTATAAGGAAGAGCTCCTTATCGTCGATAATCAGAAAACGATCGTGAAACTTCGAGCTGAATAAAACAACTAAATTTCCATACTGCTCATTAAACTTATCAATGTCGCTTGCCGCCAATTCGTTCCCACGTTTGGATGTCACAATTTTAAGACTCACTCCTTTTCTCTTTTTCGCCAGCATTTCAAGAGTCGTAAAGTCCACATAATTATCAATAAGAAGAATAGATATTTTGGCAGACAAAATAAATTTGGTCAAGAAGACATCGGCATCGAAAACTTGCCCATCGTAAAAAATGCCCTGCCTTGGAGGAAGCGAAGTCTTAACAAAGAAATCAATATTTTTCTGGAGCTTTTCTATTTGGACATCATGTCTAGATAATTTATTCTCCACTTGTTCAAAACGTCTGTTTAAACTGTATCCTCTGAGAAGATGATCACGCAAAACTTTAGTCGCCCACCTACGGAATTGTATTCCTCGCAAAGATTTAACTCGATAGCCAACTGAAATTATCACATCAAGATCATACAATTTTATTGGCTTATCAGAAAAAGGAATATGCAAAAAATGCATATTGCTTTTTAAATCAACTTCTCTTTCGTTAAATATATTTCTTAGATGTCTTGCAATAACTGACTGATCTCTTTGGAACAGTTCACACATTTGTGCTTGAGAAAGCCAAACAGTCTCGTTTTCAAAGCGAACGTCAAGTCTTATGGTTTCATCAGGTTGGTAAATGATTATCTCGTTTTCCATATCGCAAATTTTATGGAAGGTTAATCAAATTTACCAAATGATATGAAAACTTTTCCACGAAAACAAGATTTTTATCTTTTTCTATTAATTATGATAGCAGATGTCAGCATATCAGTTTAGGCAAATTTTGCAT
>JAFYIM010000383.1 GCA_017538635.1 bacterium | reverse complement strand
GTCGGGAAAGAAGAAGAGCCTTTGGCTTTTGGGAATGGGATCGGCGCTGGTCGTTTCCGGCCTGCTTGTTGCCCTTGCGTTTCCAATCAACAAGAAACTGTGGTCACCATCATTTGTGCTTTTGATGGGCGGGTATTCCACATATATGTTTCTGCTTTTCTATTATGTCGCGGATGTGTTGGGATATGCAAAGCCTTTCTTCGTTTTCAGGGTGATTGGTCTGAACGCCATAACGATCTATATGCTGCAACGCATGGTGTATCTTCACGGGACGAACAAATTCCTCTTCGGCGCGGTCGCAGGAGTTTTTGGAAGCTTTGAAGAGCTGTTCCTGGCAATCACCTACACATTTTTGTGCTGGGTGATCTTATGGCTTTTGTACAAGGGAAAGATATTCCTTAAAGTGTGAGAATAAAAGTCGCTTGCTATTTGCGTTTGGGGACTTTGGCGGTAAGCTTTTTCCCGTCCGTGTACTTTTTGTTGAACTGTATCAGGTCGTGGAAGAGGATGGTGTAATCCCTGAAGGTGATCTGGACGTTTTCCGGATTGTTGTCCCAGATGAAGGCGTCGGCTAAGTGGGAGGCGCCCTTGAAGGTCAGTTTGAAAACGTTTTTCTTTTTCTTGAAAACGAACTTGCCGGCGTTCTTGAATTCGTAATCCTCGATAGCATAGGTGATGGAGGATTTTGATTCCTTTATCTGGGGCCCGATTTTGACCTTCTCGTTGTTTAGATAAATGGCGTAGGAAAAAATAGAGTAATAGTTGTCCAATTTGTAATTGAGCGAGAACTTGGTGGGGTAGGGCAAGCCTTGCTTTAAGTTAGCCTTAAAATTACCTTTCATTACTACGGGAAAGGGGAAAATGCCTTCCCAGGTTCCTTCCTTTATTTCTATTTCGGTGTCTGAGTCTATGCTGGGGACTTTGAGAAGAAAATGCCCGTTGTTTATTTGTATTGCGCCGTCGCATTCATGATCGGGAGCCATGGCCCAGTACAAAGGGCTTGAGATTTTTCCGAATTCGCCGGAAGGACTGACTTTGTATTTTTTTGAAACTATGAAGTTTCTGGCGCGGTTGTACATTTCCTCAAAGGAAAGAAGCCCGTTCTCGTCGCCATCCGTTATGTTGTTGAAGGAGCGGCCGAGGGCGAGGGTGAAGGGGCTCATCTCTTCTTTGTACTTCTTGGAGAGCTTCTTGTCGCAGTAGATGAAGATGCGCTCATCGCCGGGGCTTCCGGACAGCAATTTTTCTGCGTTGTCGGCATCCAAGATGATCACTATTCTGGTGTCGGTGCTGAAGAGCGCGAGGTCGTCGAAAAATTCCTCCTTGGTAATGACCTCGTTGTTGCAGCACTGAAGGCCGCCTTCAGAAGTGATCGTTCCGGAGAAATAGAACAGGAAGGTGTCCTTTATGGCGAGCTGGGTTGACGCGAGCTGAATACTGTTGCGGATCATGTACTTTGTCGCTTGGCTGCCGTACAAAGTGTATTTGTCGCCGTAGAAGATCGTGTTGCAGATGTCATCAATACAGCTTGTGTCGTTGTAGGCGAGCTGGCCTTCGGCGAAATCTTCCACTCCGACTATGAGGGCAAAGTTCTTATCGTATTTTTGGGGAGGTATTCTTCTTACGTCCAAATTGATTATGTCCAGATCTTTGGTGATGAAGTTGTCGTAATAGAACGACTCGCCGTCCGGAACGCTTGTGAAGAAATTGGTGGCGTAGTCCTTGCTGTCATAGACGACTTTGACGTCGTAGGCGGCCGATTCGAACGCGGCGAAAACGCAGCATATAAGAAGAGCTGTAAATTTTTTCATGGTTACTGCCTTTTTTCAAGTTTAGCGGATAGAAATTTGCCTTCTTTGTATTTTTTTACGTAGGGAAGAATTGCCCTCAAAGGTTGTTTTTGGAACCTCAGCTGGAGTGGAACGGACTCCGTGCCTTCGGAAAAAGTCAAAATGTTGGCGAGAGGGCTGTCGGCCTTGAAGTTTATTTTAAAGTGGACGCCGTCTTTTTTCAGCTTCGCCTTCATGACGCCTAGCTTTTTGAAAGCATAATCATCCGTTCGCATGGCCACGCCTTTTTTGGTCTTTTTGACAAGCGTTTCGTAAATTAGCATGCGGTCGCCAAGATAAAAGCACATGTTGTCGATCTCTCCAGGATCGTCCATTTTAAAGCTCATGGAGAACTTAGTCGGGTAGGACGGTTCGTTTCCGCCCCTAAGTTTAGCCTTCAGGGCGCTCTTCTCCAGATAGATCGGAGCCAAGTCCTCGTATTCGCCCTCCGCGATTGTTATGAACGTGTCACAGTTTACGCAGGGCAGGAAGAACGAGAAAGTGTTGTCCTCATTGACGGTCAGGATCCCCTCGCCGGAGTTCCAAGGAAGGGGAGAAAGAACCATTTTTGAGGCCAGATCCTCGTTGCTTATGGTCGTCTTGCGCGCGCTCTTTTTTGAAGGAGGGAAACATCTTGCCCGTTCGAAGATCTCCAGGAACGACAACAGCCCGTCTTTGTTGAGGTCGGTTGCGCAGTTCAGCGATCTTGAGACGCCGAGATTAAAAGGACTGAGCTTCTTCAGTTTTTTTCCGTTTTTGCTCGCAGTCATGATGAGGAAATTAGGATCATCCTTGAAAAGGCCCTTGCCGGCGATAAGATCGGCATTGTCGGCGTCAAGCAGAATAATTCTGACGACGCCGTCCTTGAAGTGCCCCAAGTCCTCTATAAATTCTTCCGCAGTGTAATAATCGTCGTAGGCGGCTATTTTCGCGTCGGCATCGACTATTCCTGAATAATAGAAGAAAAAGATATCATCCTTTTCGAGTTCTGCGGCTATGGTCTTAATGTTTTGCCTTATTATTACCTTTTTGGCAAGATTGCCCGTTATAAGTATCTGTTTTGGGAAGATCTTTACAGCGTAGTTTTCAGCCAAGGCATAGGCGTCGTTCGCAAAACATTCCTTGGCCTTAAGTTTCATGGAGGAATTGCATTCGCTTAAGCCGACGGAGAGCAGGAAGTTCTTGTGGTTTAGCTGTTCCGGAAAGCGCTCAACGTTTAGCGAAGCAATTGTTTTGCCTTCGGTAAATTTTCCTTGCAAGGTGAAAGATTCTCCGGCAGCGACGGAAGCGACGAAATTGGTGTCGTATTCAGCGCTGGCGTATTCAACGCTGACATTGCAGCCAAAAGCCTCGGCGCCAAGGATGGCGCAAAAGCAAAAGCAAACGGCCAAAAGTTCACGCGTTGTCATTTCTTGAACGTGGCTTTGAGGGATTTGCCGTCTTTGTAAACGACATTGTAAACGACAGATGGGGTATGGACGCTGTCGATGAAATATCTTGTGGCTATGCGGGCGGGGCAGGGGCTGGATGATTCGGGGAAGATGTTGTTGAGAGCCCCGGCGGAGTTGACGCTGAGCTTGCAAGTGTAGCCGCCTTTCTTCAAGTCTTCCTTGATTTTGCAGCTGCCGATTTTCTTGAAGAAGTAGTCCTCGATCACGTAGTTGTGGGAGCCGCTTTTGCTTGTCTTGTATTCCGGGCCGATGAAGATCTTCGCGCCGTTGATCTCAAATCCCGGGGTCGAGACGGAGTAGGTCTTCGCCGTGTAGTCGATGGTGAACTTGGCTTTGCCTTTCTTGATGTTTTTCTTGTAAGCGCTCTTCTTGATCTCGACGGTGGTGTCCTGGCTGCTGCCCGTTTCCTCGATGTAGACGAAGGTGTAGGAATTGACGCAGTCCAGGAAGGCTGTGAAGTCGCTGCTGTTGACGCTCAAGCTGCCGTCGGTGGTGCGGTCTGGATAATCGGAGAAATAGACCTCCCTTTCGACGTCGCAGTTGATCCTTACGATCACGTCCTGTTCCTGCTTTACGCTCCTCGTGTACTGATGGGCCCTTTCGTACATTTCCATAAAGGAGAGGAGGCCGTCGCTGTTATCGTCGGTCTGGGCGCTCATGCATCTTTTGAAAGCGTAGGTCAAGGGGCTCAGTTCAGTTTTCCATTTCTTCTTGATGGGCTTGTTGCCGGTCACGACGCAGGTGGTCTCGGTGAACAGGTCGGTCATCTTGTCGGCGTACTCCGCGTCCAGCATGACGATCACTTTTACGCCGTCCTTGAAATTCTGGAAAAGGGTGTCGAGATTTTCTACGAACAGGAAGCCGTCGTAGCAGGCGACTCCCGGGATCTCGTCGTAGCCGCGGGACGAATGGTAGTAGAAGAAGGTGTCGCCGGCCTCAAGTTTGTTTGCGGCGGCAAGGATCTCGCTTTCTATTCTGTCCCTGGTGGCGTCGGCGTTTTTCAAGACCACCTGGTGATTGCAGAAAATGTCGGTCGCCCCTCTGATGAAGGTCGTGTCGGCCTCGCAGGTCGTCAGTTTCGGAAGGTATTCGTCTTTGTACTCGTCCACGCCTACTATCAGGGAAGCGTTTTTGGAGTAGCGCTTGAACTGTTCCGGCTGGCGGGTGACCAAAAAGCGGCTGATCCTTTTGGTGGGATCCCTTTTGAGCGTGACGACAAAAGGCTTTCCCGGTTCCACGTCCGTCACATAGTTGGTGCCGTACAGGTCGCTCTCAAATTGCACGTGCACGTCAAATTTGTTGGCGAAAAGAGTTAGCGCGCCAAGACACAAAACAAAGCTCAGCAGTTTAACGTTCATGTTTTCTCCTTATTATATTCGTAAGGCTTATTATTAAGGATATTTTAGCATTTTTGATAAAATAAGAGCGTGCTAATCAACCCCCGGAATGACATTTCCGAAGGAGATAATATGATTTACAGAGTAGTTGTCTCTTTGCTTACGCTCTGCGTTTCCCTCGGCGCTTTCGCCGCCAATAAGCCCATAACCCCACCTGGGGACGGCAGCAAGGAATCTCCTTATCTTATCAGCAAGATGGAGCATCTTGTCTGGATGCAGCAGGACGTGGAGAATTCCTACCGCAAGTACTATAAGCTTACCTGCGACCTGGACGCTTCCGAAACGAAAAGCTGGAACAACGGCAAGGGCTTCATCCCCATCGGCATGGAAACTCCTTCCAACAAGCGCTTCCGCGAAAAAGGCAAAAACTATCCTCCCTTCCTGGGTAATTTCGACGGAGGAGGGCACTCCATCTCGAACCTATACATCAGACGCCCGGAAGAGGATTACGCGGCCTTCTTTGGGAAAGTCGGAGCGGACTGGATGCCGGCGCCAACAAATGATGACGATGATAAGCAGGGCGGCTTCACCCGCGAGGAAGCACAGAGCCTTGTGAACCAGGAGAACGTTTACGTCATAAAAGACCTGGCGCTTCTTAACGTAGAATTCACCATCGGTCTATACGGTGCAGGCCTGGCCGGTAAGATGACGGACTGTCATGTTTCCGGATGCTACGTCTCAGGGACTATCACGGCCAGCAAATCCGTCGCCGGGCTTGCTACGATAACCTTGAGAAGCTATTTCTCGGAGTGCGGCTCTAATATAACTTATGAAAACCGTTTTTGCGGAGTGGCCGGCATGAGCGTGAGCTCGAGCGGTTCTTATTTCTGCGATTGTTACAGCAGCGGAAAGTTCAAAGTTCCGGAGACTTTTTCCGATCCCAAACATATAGGCGAAGTGAAGAACAAACAGGGGGGATGGTCTTTTCACGGTTACAGTGCGCGCACTTATTCCGGAATGCAATCCTATGGCAGCAGTTTTTATGAAAATTGCTACAGCAATCTGAAGCAGCAGGGAAGTCAGAGAAGCAAAAGTTCCAAGCCTATGCCAAAGCAGGAAAGCGTAAAGAGCTGCTACTGCAGCGCCGACAACTTCGGCGTCTCCAAGGAGCCAGGGGAAGGCATCATCAGTAACGAGAACATGCGCAAGAAAGACACTTTCAAAGGCTGGGACTTCGAGAACATCTGGGAGATGAAGTCGGGCAGAAAAGCCCCGAGCCTCCGAAAGCTTGAGAAGTGGATGTGACAGTTGTATTTTGAGGGATGATTTCGTATAATACTGCGGATAATAATTTTAACCAGTAGAGGTGTGTTCATGAAAAAACTTCTCTTAATCGCGGCGGTGCTTTATGCCGCCAGCTTCGCTTTCTCTTTTGAGACCGTTCTTTGGGAAAGCGATTTCGAATCCTTCGCTGAAGGCGAGATCATCGGCCAGGTCGATGCTTACGGCAATCAGGTCACCGTTATGAACAACGGCGACAGATGCACCGGCGTGGCTCCTGATGCCGGCGATTATACCATCACCACATTTGAAGAGTCCAAAGTCCTGAAAGTTAAGAGGACCGGCGGCAGCGGCGGCGACAAGGGCATTAACATCAGGCTTAACTGGGGCGACACTACTTACAACCCCCTGATCGGCTGCATCAAGATGACCGGCCGCGTTTATTCAATGGGCGACGGTTATCTTGAACTGCGTTTAGGCAATGTGAACAGCGCCACTATGTTCAGATGGTGTCCGTGGCCCAAGGACTTCGAAAACAGTTACATTCATCACTATGACCGCACCAAACCTCTTTACGGTGTCAACCAGGATGATCCGAATTTCGAGTACAAAGATAATTATGGCCTTCGTCTTTGGGCAACCAAGATCCAGTCTGTGGACACCTGGTACAACTTTGAGATCGTGGTCGGCGCTGCTAAAGGCCTCGTGACTTACAGGTATTGGACTGATGACAACAGCGATACTTATGAAGAAACCAGGACGGCGAACGCTTTGCGGTACGGCGGTTATGTCCCGACTTTCGTTTCTTTCACCGCTGAGTGCAACGGCTATAATGCCGCCCGTGATGGCGGTTACTGGGATGATGTTCAAGTCTCTTACGTTGAGGATGACGACAACTGGACGACCACCTTCGAGGATGATATGCAGTCTTACGCTGCCGGCGAATCGCTCTTTGACAACGGCTACAGCCCGGTGGGCGAAGTCAATGTGACCCCGAACGTGGAAGCCACCATCGTCGATACTTTCAGAGATATGAGCCTGCCCTACGGTCAGTGCGCTTACATAACCTTGCATAACGAAAACGGCGGTTATCCGAGAACCGGCGCCGGCGTTCCGCTGCCCGCTGAATTCACCGGCAAGCCGAACGCCAAGGTCCGCATCACCAGTAGAGTGTATCGTCCCGACAACGGCATCTGGGGCGCTGCGGTCTATGATTCTTCCGCCAACGTGAAAGCCAGTTTCGGTTACTACGGCGCTTATTGCTCTGTTTTGGATGTCAACGGACAAGCTTATCAGGCCGCCTCACCGAAATATATCTGCCCGTGCTGGGTCAATACCGTTATGGTGATCGCCAACGATGAGGAAGGCAATCCTTATGTGGAATACACCGGCTCCGCTAAGGCTGTGATCGATCATGAGAACGAAGCCTTCAATTTCAGCAAGGTTTATGATATCAAGCTTGATGATGACGTGACATACGCCGGCGTTCAGGTCCAGGCTTGGGGCAGCGATGCGGATCAGGCAAACCCTGGTCGTTACGCCCTGCTGAACTACCTGAAGATCGAATACCAGGCTCCGGAACCGGGCTTTATCGCTCTGGCTCTGCTTCTTGGCCTGGCTTTCCTCAGGAAGAGAAGCTAAACTGCTAAGCTGCATTGGCTGAATGAAAAGAGCCCTGGCGCTGCCTGGGCTCTTTTTTTATTGGGGGGCGGTTTGCATTTGAAAACC
>JAFYIM010000382.1 GCA_017538635.1 bacterium | reverse complement strand
TTTTACAACATCATTACGGAAAAGGGCGAAAGCTCCCTTATGACCTCGCACGTGAACGCCAAGCTCTCCCAATATGACCTGGAAGTGCAGCGCCAGGAACTGCAGCAGCAGATCAGCGCGCAGAAGAGCGACATGGAAGAGCAGATGGCCAAGGTCGCTGAGAAAGCCAAGGAAGACACTGACAAAGTCCAGGCCAACCTTGAGGCGGCCACCGCACACAAGGAGACAGCGGAGGAAGCGGCGCAGCGTTTGGAAGACAACCGCATGCGCAATTCCGGCATCAAGGCCTACAAGGGAACCCATCCCAAGCATTACGAGACCGACTGGGACCCCGATCCCAGAGTCCGCGAACAGCGCGGCATAATTCAGGAAAATGAGCGCGGCGAATAAGCCGCTAAGAAGAAAAACGTGAGCAAAGATTATTATTCCAATCCTTTGGTCGGCCGTTACGCCGGCGAACAGATGTCGCATCTCTTCTCGATGCAGAAACGCCTGGAAGTTTGGCGCGCGCTTTGGATAGCCTTGGCCGACGAGGAACGCAAACTCGGCCTGCCCATCACGGAAAAGCAGGTAAAAGAACTTGAGAAATACGCCACCGACATCAATTTCGACGTCGCGGAAAAATACGAAAGGGAAGTGCGCCACGACGTCATGGCCCATGTCAAAGCCTACGGCGACCAGGCCAAAAGCGCGGCCGGCATCATCCATCTCGGCGCCACCAGCTGCTACGTCACCGACAACGCCGACCTCATCATCTACAGGGACGCGCTGAGACTCATCTCGGACCACTTGGTTGACGTCATGAAAGCGCTTTCCGCTTTCGCGAACAAATACCGCAAGATGCCGACTCTGGGCTTCACGCACCTGCAGCCCGCGCAGCTGACGACCGTCGGCAAGCGCGCCTCTTTGTGGCTCCAGGATCTGCAGCTAGACTTTGAAAACATCCAGTTCGCCATCAAACAGCTCAGATTCCGCGGCATCAAAGGAACGACAGGGACGCAGGCCAGCTTCATGGAGCTTTTCAAAGGCGACCAGAAGAAGATCAAAAAGCTCGACCACGCCCTGGCTAAGCGCTTCGGCTTCTCCTCCTCCTACCCGGTGGGCGGACAAACTTATCCCAGGAAAGTGGACGCCGACGTTCTGCATCCCCTAGTCACACTGGCGCTGTCCGCCTGCAAGATGACGAACGACATCAGGTATCTCCAAAGCATCGGCGAGATAGAGGAACCGTTTGGCAAAAAGCAGATCGGCTCTTCCGCCATGGCTTACAAAAGAAACCCCATGCGCTGCGAACGCACCGCCTCTCTTTCCAGGCTGATCCTTTCCCTGGCGACCAGCCCTCAGCTCATCGCCTCCACGCAGTTTTTGGAAAGGACGCTTGACGACTCAGCCAACCGCCGCATCTCCATTCCCGAAGCCTTCCTGGCCGCCGACGCCGTTCTCGCCATTTTGAAGAACGTTTGCTCAGGATTGGTCGTCTATCCTAAGGTTATCGCCAAAAGAGTGCATGACAACCTCCCCTTCATGGCGACGGAAGCCATCATCATGGAAGCCGTGGCCCGCGGGAAGAGCCGCCAGGACGTCCACGAAGCTATCCGCTGCAACTCCATGGAAACGGTCAAGCAAGTCCGCTCCGGCGGCGTAAACGACCTGATTAAGCGTTTGGGCAATGACCCGGCAATCGGAATATCGGAAAAAGAGATAAGGGCTATCCTGGACCCCCTGCGCTTCACAGGGCGCGCCGCCGACCAGGTCAGCGATTACCTAAAGGAAGTCATCGGCCCCATGCTGCGCCGCTACCGCCGCTACTTCCCGGCGGAGGAAGCTCAAGTCAAATATTAAGGTGGCCCTGCGTTTTGAAAATATCCCGGATCTGACGAACGACCCTTTCGCGGACGCGTCTGAGCAGATAAAGGATATCGAGCCGCTCTGCTTCGATAAAGGCGAAGACAACACTTTCGTGGCCTGTTTCAGACGCTATCTTTCGGCCTGCGGAGAAAACTACCCTTACTGGCTTTTGATGGCGGCATCAGGCGCCGCTTTCAGACTGCAGATCCACTACGCCGGCTGGCGCCTCGTTTCTTTGGACGCCGCCTGCGGCCACAATCTTCTCCCCGACCTTTACGAAACCTTCGGGCACGAACTTATGGAACGCTGGATCTGCGCCTCCAGGGAACGCCACGAAGCCGTAAAATTCGAGATCCTCGATCACCTTAAGGAAGGCCGGCCCGTCATCGGATTAGGCTTAGACGGCTACGCCCGCTACGGGCTCGTTACCGGGATCCGGCCGGGCGGCATCCTTATCGCGCAGGATTATTCCCTGAGCTTTTATCCTCATCCCGTTTCCGAAGAGATGGTCTGGTGCTACTTCTTGTCGCAAAAGGACAAAAAGAAGAAAGCGCCGAAGGAAAAAGACCTTTTCATAAAAGGCTTCCGGAACGCTATAAAAATGTCGCAGCTCGAAAGAGTTCACGGCTATTATCTCGGGCAGCCCGCCTACGACTACTGGTACGCCACGCTCGTCAATCCCCAGCACCATGACCCCATGAGTCAAGACTGGCGCGCCCAGGAACGCAACGAGGGCAACTAC
>JAFYIM010000004.1 GCA_017538635.1 bacterium | reverse complement strand
GGTTCGGGGACGACCGAGACCTTGACGTTGTCGATCGTCAGATTGGCGCCGTAAGCACCACACAGGCAGAACAGAGTGCAAGCGCCGGTGTCTTCAGTGACCAGTTCATCGGTCGTGAAGGTATTGTCGTCGATCGTGAATTCGGTCACCATGCCCAAAAGATAATCGATGACGTAGGAAACATGCATCCATTCTCCAACATATTCCGTTTCGCAGAACGTCATGTCGTAATTTTTGGCTGTGGCATAGACGATAGGAACGCCATCAACGGAAGTAACGTTAAGCATCAGCTCTTTCGAAGGGCTGTATCTGCTGTTCTGCTTAAGATAGACCAGGGTTTCATCCATCCATTCGGGATCTTCGAAGATGGCGGGCGGAACGAACACGTCCATTTCGAACTTCACCAGTTGGTCGGCCGGCACATTAAGATCATGATAGTAGCCGCCCCAGTTGCCGCCGTATTCCATATAGAGGGATTGCTGATCGTTGGTTGAGCAGATGTAGGCGATATTTTCTCCGCCGTTGTCGTCCACCCATTGATCCTGGCCGGCAAAGGTGCCGAGCGTGAAGAAAGGTTCTTCGAAGTCGGCGAAATAATAGACGTTGCCGCAAACGAAGGAAGCGATGCTGGTGGCGCAGCCGGCTTCACCGGCGTCGATCCTGATCCTGGTGCGGTAGAAGTTGTCCTCCAGATCGGTCCTGTCGATGTTGATGACAAGGTCAACGGAGTTTGTCACAGTGCCGGTGGGGTTCGTGAGCGTAAGCGCGTCATCCAGGTCAAGAACTTCCGCGGTGTAGTCGAAGCTGCCGGCGCCGCCGTTCCTTACGGGAATGATGATGGTGTCGTCGGTGCCGAAGGATTCGTATTTGATGGTGATCAGTTCGGGATCGGCTTCCCTGGGCACTCTTTCGATTTTAAGGTTATCGATCGCCACGCGGCTGGCATTTTCATTTCCATCGCCGCCTACCCAGGCGGAATGGCCCCAGGAGTTGAAGAAGTTGCAGCCCTGGTTCATCAAGGGCCAATCCACGAAGTTGGTGATGTTCTCGCCCACGGAGAAATACAGCAATTTCTGGCTCTGCAGATCCATGCAATATTCAACCTTGTTCCAAGTGTCGAAGGGAGAGAGCGGGAAACCTTTGACGCGTTTCTCCTGCTCGGAGCCGTCCTTGTTGCTTCTCTTGATCATATACATGCCGAGACCGCCGTCTTCGCCGTAAGTAGGCATGAACTGGCCCTCGAACTTTTCGTTCTTGCCGTTGTCCTTCATCAGGACGTAAGAGTCTGCGCATTCGCTGTCGCTGGGCCAATAAAGGTCGTAGCTGACCTTGACGATGAAGTTCTCGTACCAAGGTTTAGGCAGATACATGCTGCAGGCATAGCTGCCGCCGCAGCGGTGAATAAACATGCAGTTTCCGGCGCACTCGTAAGCGTTGGTGATGCTGACGTTGCCGACGTCCACCGTCCAGCCTCGCTGACCGACGATATTGCCAGGCGTCATGTCATCAAACTTTTCTTCAAAGATGACGTTGCCGTTGGAGCACATGACGGAAACAACTTTCGTTCCGGCGTCGCCGCCGTCAACGGTCATGGTGCCGCGGTAGAAGCCGTCCTCCCGGCCTTCCCTGGCCTTCAGGGTCAGAGTAGCGGAATCGCTGAAGGATCCGCTGTCGGGAGTAACGCTCAGCCAATCGGCGGACGTGGTGACAGAATAGTCAATGGTGGTGCTGTCGGGGCCTAAATTTAAGAGGGGGAATTCCGCACTTTCGGCATCCAGCGGGATGAGCGCGTCGGTTTCGCAGTAAAGCAGCGCGCCGGTGGAACGAGGAGCGTAGGAAACGTCCACAAAATCATAGTAAGAGCCTACCGCACCTTCCAACATATCAAGCCTCGTTGAAAGGCGAAGTTTTGAAGGCTGTTCGTAGGTGCCGTTTGGTGAGATGCTGCATTCCTGTTCCTGACCGTTGCAGGTGACCTTGACGATCTTCTGGAAATACGGATCCCAAACGAAGGAGATCTCGTTGGGAGTTGCGGCATCGGTATAGAGATTAGTAAAGTTTACGCCGGAAGGGTTGCTGTTAAGATTTCCGTTTACGCGATCGCCCTTCAAATAAAAATAACGATTGTTGTTATTGTCATAAATGGCAAAAAGATCCTCACCGCTGCCCATGGTTACTCTGGCGCTGACTGTGACCAAATAGGCCATAGGATTAACCATGGTCATATCAAAACTAGGTGTGAATACCATGACAAACGCATCGCTTCCTTCCGGGGATTGTGAAAGAAGCATTGCCTTGCCGTCAATATTGGGGGCGTTGTCCACGACCGTGGAGTTGCCGGTGTAATTGTTGTAGAAAGACCAGCCTTCCTGTTCGGCCATCTGCGTTCCCACTTCGTAAGATTCGAAATCTTCCCGATAGAGCGTGTCTGACCAGGCCAGATTGGAGGCGACGAAAGCGAAAATCGCCAAAAGAATAAGGATTCGTTTCATAATTTGTCCTGTTTTAATTGGTTATTGGACTATTAATTATTTTTGTTCTTTTATTTTAGCAAAGTTTTCGTTTAAGGGAAAGTTCAACCGTTTACCTTCGTCTTAAGGCCAGGCCAAAAAGGGCGAGGATCGCCAAAACGGCCGGCTCGGGAACTACGCTGACCTTGACATTGTCAACCTGGAGATCCACTTCGCTGCCCACGCAAATGTTGAATTGGGTGCAGGGCACGTCGGAATCTCTGGTATAGACGTATTCCGGATAGGAGATGGAATCGCCGATGCTGAATTCCACCAGTTTGCCTTCCAGATAGTCTATGGTATAGCTCAGATGCGTCCAGTCTTCGGGGTAATCCGCGATGACCAGAGGATAATCCTCGTAGCCTACGGCGTCGCCGACGAGAATAGGCACTCCGTCCATCAGATCGGGAGCGACCCTGAGTTCGATGGAAGGCTGATAAGAGCTGTTCTGTTTCAAGTGCAGTATGGGGTTGGTAAGCCTTTCCTCATCTTCAAAGATCGCTCTCGGCACAAAGATGTCCATCTCAAATCTCGTAATGCTGTTCCTGGGAACCTCGAGGCTGTGATAATAGCCGCCGTAGCCGCCGCCGGTCTCGATGCAGAGGCACTGCATATCGTTGGTGGAAAGAACATAGGCATTGTTGCCTTCCCAGTCGCTCACCCATTCGTCCTGACCGGCAATGTCGCCGAGGTGGAAGAAGGGTTCCTCAAAATCGGCGAAGTAATAGACGTTGCCGCAAACGAAGGAGACGACCGTCGTGCAGCAGCCGGCGTCACCGGCGTCGATCCTCACTCTGGCGTGATAATAGTTCTCATCCAGCGCGCTTCTGTCAGGAGTGACGGTAATAGAGCCGACGTCCGTTACGGTGCCCGAGGGCCTGTTGATCTTCAAAGCGTCGTCCAGGTCGAGGATCTCCGCAGTGTAATCAAAACTTCCGGATCCGCCGTTTTTGAGTTCGATGGTAAAGAAATTCTCGGTGCCGCCGTTGACATAGGTGGGAGCGATCAGTTCAGGGTCATTTTCCCTCTTCACCCTTTCGACCTTCAAATTGTCGATGGCAAGGTTGCATTCATAAGTTTGCCCGCTGTTGTCCCAGACAGCGTTGC
>JAFYIM010000381.1 GCA_017538635.1 bacterium | reverse complement strand
TTCCTCTTTGCTTTCCTCAAGAAGCTTGGCATTCTTCTCATTCGCCTCCGCGACCGCGGCGGCTACGGCTTTCTCGCGCTCTTCCTTTATGGTCTCCTCAACGTTCTTGGTGGAGGCCTTCTCTTCTTTCTTCTGGGATTTGGCAAAGAGCTCAAGGTTGTGTTCGGCGTCCTGCTTCCAGGCTATGGCCTGACGGCGCATATCCTCGGATTTCGTCACCTGCGCGAACTTGTCGTACCATTTGGCGGCGTTCTTGTAATCGTCCTCTTCCTCGTAAGCCTGGGCCATGGCAAGGTAGGCTTTGTCGTAGTTGGGATCGATGGCGATAGCCTTGGCGTAGTGCTCCCTGGCGCCCTGGTAGTCGCGCTGGGTGGAAAGCAAAAGGTCGCCTTCGTTCATAGCCTTGTCGGTCTCGGGAAGCTCTTTCTTAAAACAGGCGGTAAGCCCTAGAAGAAGCGCCAACAGAAGTAATGTGTTCTTGATCATATTTGTTCCTCTTAATGCTTAACGAGCTCCCGCCAGCCTCTGATAACGGGCGGTAACTTGCTTCGTGAGGGTTGAGTTGTCGTTTTCGTCGACGAGTTCCAGATAGTAGGAGAAATTTTCGAGAGCCTTGGCGTCATCGCCGAGCATCTCATAGGCCACGCCCTTGAGGGCGTAGCTGTTCGGGTAATTGCTCTTCTTTTCCGTGACCACGTCGAAATATTGGATAGCCTCTTCGCACCTGGATCTGTTGATCTTTTCGTCGCCTCCGCCTCTGATCTGGGTGAAAGAGTTGAGTCCGAGCTGGTAGTAAGCCCTGTAATCGTCTTCGTTCATAGCGACCGCTTTCTGAAGAACGTCCCTGGCTTCCTCAAATTTGTTCTGGTTTATGAAGCGCGTTCCCTCCGCTAAGAGCTGGTCGTAGGATTTGGCTTTGGAGAGTTTCTGCTCGACGTCTTTCTCGAGGGCTTTCTTCCTTTCCTCTTCTTCCTTCTGGGCGACGAGTTTCGCCTCTTCCTCTTTCTCGCGCATCTGTCTCAGCTTGGTCTCGGCCTGGTTGTAGCGGGCCTGGATCTCTTTGACTTTCTGCGTGGCGGCCGCGAAAGCCTCGCTGTCCTTTTGGCACCAGCTGGCGTAGGACTGATAGCTTCTAAGAGCGTTCAGGAGCTCGTCATCCTGGAACTCGGTGGAATAGATGTCGCCTATTTCGCCGTAGAGGTAGCCTCGGGCCGGATCGGCCTTCAGAGCCTTCTCGTAATTCTTGATGGCTTCCTTCATCTTGCCTTCAAGGCGGCAGAGCCTGCCGTCGTGTTCGAAGGTGTCGGCATCGGATTTGGCCTTGGTCTTGGGATCGACTTCTTCCGGGGGCGGATCGGGCTTGTCAACGATCGTGACGGAGGCCGCGCCTTCGGGTTTCTCGGGCTCCTCTTCCTCCACGTTCTTTTCCGGCAAACGGAAAGTCGAATAAAGCGCCCTGGCGCCCTGGGGATCGAGTTCGGCGTATTTTCTGAAACTGTCGGCCGCCTTCAC
>JAFYIM010000380.1 GCA_017538635.1 bacterium | reverse complement strand
TGAGGATTGATGCCGTAGGGAATATTGGCGTTGGGTTCGTATTCCGCGCCGGTCTCAGGATCCCAGCGGTTGGTGTAGAAGCAGGTCTCTTCGCCGTACTGACAGGAAAGCAGCTGCTGCTTGCCAAGGTCCCAAGTCCAGGTAACAGTGGTGAATTCGTCAAAAGCTGGCATTCCTTCGATCTTTTCAGGACCGCCTTGAGCAGATCCGGGGTTGAAAGCCCAGGCGTTGGCGCCGGTCTTCATGGAATACGTGCTGGACCAGAAGCCCTTGTTGAATACCAAGCAGCTGCAGAGCATCACGTTGTTGGTGGAGTTGATCTGGAAACGAGAAGCGTATGCTCCGGAACCGGCTTCGCTGGGTTTCACCTGCAGTTCAAACTGAACGTAGTTCTTGTCGATGTCGATCGAAGAAAGATCAAAATCAACGCAGAAGTTGGCTTGACCAAAGGAAGTGTCCTGAACGCCGGCCAAGAGAGCCTGGGTGCCGCTCTTGATGCACGCGAAGGTTTCGGTATCGACCACACGGCCGTAGCAGTTGGACTGGGTGGCAGAATAAGGACGCCAGCCTTTTTCCTGAGTGAAGATGTCGCCGACCGTGTAGCCTTCGGCCTGTTCAAAGTCAATCCTGAAAACTTCGTTGGTCTCGGCGGCGTTAACGAACGCGGCAGCCATAAACATGAAAGCAGCCGCGAGAATTAAGAAACGTTTCATAAATGTCCCCTAGTTGGTTAAAGTATTCTTAATTTTGTAGAAAGTGTACCGAAATACGGTTTATAAAACAATCATTAAAGAATACTCTGAAAATGGATAAAAGAAACAGCCTCCGGATGTCCGGAGGCTGTAACATAATTAGTATTAAAAATTTATCTTTAATTGGTTATAAGCGAAAGTACGCGATAATTTTCGCTCATAGCAACGCTCATTACATTTATGTCATATTCTATTTTACTGAGTTTCTCCATGAAATCAAGTAATATTCCGCAATATGCACACGACTTTTCTGAATTGTTTGAGCCCAACATATCAGCCATAAAGTCGAGATGGTTGCGCAGTTCATCAACATTTGCTGACAAATTTCTTTTCAGCCATTCATCTCCCCTATTCCATTTATCATCTTCAGAAATATCTG
The DNA here is from genome assembly GCA_017538635.1 of bacterium. The sequence continues at coordinate 2,096 of JAFYIM010000380.1, read as the reverse complement.
AAAAGAAAATATTCGCTGTTTGCCAAAGAATATTAGAGGCACCCCCATTCGCAATATAAGCGGCAGGAAAATCTTTGATGTTTTGAAAATTATCCTTCCTTTCTCTATAAGCGACCATTAAAGTAAGCAGTGCTTCCCGATCGTTAACGTCATAGAGCACAAGTTCTTTCAGTACTTTGTCGTGTCCAAATTTGTTCCCTTGCCTCCAAAGGAATGCCATTTTAAGGCGTAACAATTCCGAATAAAAGAAATTTTTCTTTCCATAAAACTGGGCGGAATATTTCTTTAAAGCTTCTTCTGCTTCTCCAAGAACTTTCATGTCTTCGGAATTGGCGTTGAAAAGATAAGCGATTGTCGCCACATCCAAAGCCAGGGCAAGAGGCACGTCTTTCTCAATTGAAACGTTTTGAATTGAAGCGCAACCTTTAAACTCCATCGCTTGCAAAGCTGCGCTTGCCCATTCTTTTTGTTTCGCCAATATTTCAACAGATATTAAATCGTTTAAAAAAATTTGATCTTCCTTACTCAGTTCTTTGCTCAAACAATAAACGCCGTCAACTTTTTCACAAGCTATAGAAAAAGCTCCCCAAATAAGCAACAGAAAAAGTGTGGTATTCCTGATCATCTCTTTCTAATCATAGAAACAAACAGTAAAGAAAGCAAAACGAACACCAACCCGGGTTCCGGTGTCTCCCACTGCAAAGTCGGGAGAGATTCGCCCTCGTCAATATACCAGACGTTGTCAAAATCCCATCCTTCGTATGTTGCCTGATGCTTCATTTCCTCAAATGTTTTTCCTATGGCATGATCATCTTCACCCTCTTCAGAGCAATAGTATACACCCTTCCCCTCATGACTGCCCCATCCGTCAGAAATTGGTTTGCCGCCAGTAACCTTGCCGAACACATAGCAGTTTTCAACTGTGCCGCAAGCCCCGGCAAATCCGCCGATCTGCATCTTTCCATCAACATCGCACCATGAGTAGCAGTTAATACATTTGCCATTTGTGTCACCGGCAACTCCGCCAACCCTCCATGCTTCTGGGTTCCCAATGTTTCCTTTCGTAAAGCACTCGCTAATCAAAACTTTATAAGGAATCAGCAAAGTTTCAGGAGGCCTATTCATATAAAAAAGACCGCCAAGATAAGCAGAGCCCTTTAAATCAATAACTTCCGCAGAACTACGAATAATAGTGCCGGAATAATGGATATAGCCAACCAACCCTCCCAGGGATCCCATATAATTTAGGTCCCAATCTTGAAAAAATCTTGCCTGGGCGTGACAATTGCTGACTATGCTATTGTGCATATAGGCAACTAAACTAGCGCCGCCGGACCTTAAATGCATCTTGGCGTTGTTAAGTATTATATTGCACAAAAAAGCATTACTTATGGCGCTGAAAAGGCCGCCTGCAACATAATCTTCCCTATCAGTTTGCTTGATGAACAAATTGTTTATTGCAAAATTGTTCCCGTTGTATGTACCGGTAAAAAAATTATTTATCGGATCATTTCCGTTATATGGCGAGATAGGCGGAAACCCATAGCCGTTGCGCCAATTTTCCGTTTCGGCGGCATCTATGTCGCAAGTCTGGGAAAAATATGCGCCAGGTTCCAGATTACCGCTATTTTCAGACATCCAAAGCAGGTTTTCAAGTTTGGAGATTAGATAAGGATTATACTTCGTTCCATCTCCTTCTGGCTTTTCAGCGATGTAAGCCGCTTGGACAACCGAGGCTATAAAAATCGTCAAAAGAGCTAAATTAATAATTTTTTTCATTTGATTCTTCTCCTTTATAATTTTGTTTGATAGCCGATATCTCCTCGGCGGATATATTTTTGTCACCGATCTTATAATACCAATAATTTTCTTTCAAATTATTGGGATCGGTGTAGAATTCCTTAATATTTTTTTGCCATCTATCCATATCTCTTAGCAAAGTCTTATTTTTGGATAGAGGGCCAAGTAGCAAGCGACTTCTGACTTTATCATATCCTTCCGGTTTAGGAAAAGAAAACTTTACCTGATTCTTTTCCCACCAGGTTAAAAAATCCTCAAATTTAAAACTTCCTCTGGCAGGTTCGGATAACTTTTTT
>JAFYIM010000379.1 GCA_017538635.1 bacterium | reverse complement strand
TAAGGAATTGAAAGTCGGCAAGGCGGAAATGATCAAGCACGCTCTCATCAAAGGAAGCGAACCCAAATTCTCAGAGATCCCGACCGCCAAAGAGATCGCCGACAATCTGCAGGTAAAAGTCGATATCGTCAGGGAAGATCCCTTTGAGAGATGCGGCCGCCGCATCCTTTTGAACTGCGGCCACACCGTCGGCCACGCCCTGGAACTTAAGAGCAACTTTACGATAAGCCACGGCGAAGCGGTGGCCATCGGCTGCGTCGAGGAAGCCAGGATCGCCCAAAGAATGGGCCTTGCCAAAGATAGTTTCCCCGAAGAACTCTCTGAGATCTTTTCCGTCCACGGCCTTCCCACCAAGCTTCCCGAAGGCATCGCGCTCGACGACCTGAAGCTTATCATGCGCCGCGACAAAAAGCGCTCCGGCAACACCGTCACTTTCTCCCTGCCCTGCGCCTGGGGCAGCGTCAAGGCTACCAAGATCTCTTTGGAGTAAACGATGCCGTCCCTGATCTGCCTAACCATCACTGCCAAAACGCTCACCGAAGCGCAGAGGATAGCCGACGTCAACGCGCCGTTCGTTGACCTAATCGAGCTCAGGGCGGATCATTTACAAAAAAGCGAATACGCTTCCATAAAAGATTTTCCGAAGAACGTAAAAACCCCCTGCATTCTGACCGTCCGCAGAAAAATTGACGGCGGAGTCTTTGAGGGCAGCGAAACAGAGAGGCTAGATTTCCTTTCAAATCTAAGTGCCTTCGCCTACGTCGATCTGGAATCCGACCTGACCGCTCCGGAACTTGAAGCCCTGGCCCATAAAAGCGGAGTAAGGATCATCAGAAGCGCTCACTACTTCGAGCCCCAGGAAGCCAAGATCGTAAAGACCTTAGACACCATTTCCAAAAACGCCAACGAGATCCCGAAGCTCGCCTTTCTTCCCAAAGACCTCACGACGGTCGCCGAAACCTTCGCGTTTTCCAATGAGCTCAAAGCCAGGGACAGGATCATCTGCGTCATGGGAAAACTCGGCGGCGTATCGAGGATCCTTGCCGATAGGCTCGGCTCATATCTTACTTTCACTTCCCCCAAGGAACTGCTTGAAAACACTTCCGCCATCGGGCACTTTGATCCTAAGAAGCTTATCGATGTTTACGATTTCAAAAACATCAACAGCAATACCGCTCTCTGCGGCGTGACCGGCTGGCCCCTAAACGTCACCTCCAGTCCGGAAGTGCACAGAAGTTTTTACCAAGAGGAAAAACGCAACGCCGTCATGCTTCCCATCCCGGCAGAGAATATCGAGGATGCTTTAAATTTTGCCGAAGCCTTGAAATTCAAAGGCCTGGCTGTCACCATCCCTCACAAGGAAACCTTACTCAATTATCTTGACGAAACCGATGAGGCTGCCAAAGGAATCGGCGCCGCCAACACGGTCGTTTTCAAAGAAGGAAAAAGGATCGGCTATAACACCGACTGGATCGGCTTCACAAAAGCTTTGAAACGCTTCCTCAAGATCGACAGCGTACAAGGGAAGCGCGTGGCCGTGCTTGGTTCCGGCGGCGCCGCCAAAGCCATCGCCTACGCTCTCTGCAAAGAAAAAGCTGACGTAACGATCTTCGCCAGAAACGTCGAGAAAGCCAAAGCTATCGCGGATAAATACGGTTTCTTCTGCGCACCCCTCAGCGATCTCAAAAGTGATTTTCATCCCGACATCATCGTACAGTGCACTTCCGTCGGCTTGCAAGGTCAAAGCGCAACAGAAAACGATCCTATCCCACAGT
>JAFYIM010000378.1 GCA_017538635.1 bacterium | reverse complement strand
CGCGGCCGTGCTGTTCATCGACTGCGCGAACCAGGCCGCGGCGGGCGGGCTCTCTAAGCGCGAAGCCATGATCTTCGCCCTGAAGGACCAGTTCACGCCGGTCATGATGGTGACCTGCGCCTCCGCCATCGGCATGCTGCCCATGGCGCTGGCAAAAGGCATCGCAGCGGAACTGCGCGTAAGTATCGGCATCATTTCCGTAGGCGGCGTGACCTTCTCGGGCATCGTCATGATGTTCGTCCTGCCCATGGTTTACCTGCTCTTCGCTTCTGACAAAAAGAAATCCGTATAAATAAATTAAGGCAAAGTGTATGAAGATCGCTTTTCATGAACTGAATTACCCCGAAGGCAAAGTAAAATACAACGACGAGCGCTTGCTCGCGCTGCAGGAAAAATTCAAACCCGACAAATATTCCCCCTTCTTCGCGGAACTGCACAAAGATGAGTTCGTGCATGCCGACGCCATAATCATCCTGGAAGACGCCATCCTTGATCTCCTTATCGAGGATATGGAGAAGATCGAGACTAGGTTGGAGAGAGCGGAGAGCGCCGAGGAGAAAGCGCTTTTAGAAAAATGCCGCGACATCCTTAACGAGGAGAAGCCTCTTTGCGACGCCGAATTCACGGACGCCGAAAAGGAGATCCTGACAGTTCTGGCCTTTTTGAGCTACAAGCCCACGGTCATCGTGAAGGAAGCCCCGGACGTCAACGAGGCCATCAAGCTCTGCCTTGAGAAAGCCAAGATCATGTTCTTCTACACCGCCGGCAAAAAGGAAGTGCACGCCTGGCCCGTGCCCTTGGGCTCGGACGCCGTGACCTGCGCCGGGAAGATCCACTCCGACCTGGCCCGCGGCTTCATCAAAGCCGACGTGGTAAGTTTCGAGGACTTCATGACGGTCTTCAATATGTCGGAGGCCCAGAAGAAAGGTCTAGTGAAATTAGTGGACAAAGACTACGTCATCCCTGACGGCAGCATAATCGAGATCCGTTTCAACGTCTAGGAATGATGCGGCCGTTCCTTAAAATCGCGGCCGCCGCTTTGGCGGCCTTTTTGCTTTTCGGCTGCGCTTCCGGTGATCCGGTGCCGGCCAACATCGCCTCCTCGCAAATCGCCATCGACACCTATCTGGCGAGCGAAGCTAAGATAAAAGAGAGCGAAAAGCAATCCGAAGCTGAGCAGCGCAAAGTCGCGCCCGCCGATCTTGAGCAAATGGAAGGGAACGAACCGACCGCCACCGCTCCTCAGCGGACTTTCAAGTCCGGCCTCACTCTTCCCATCATCATGTACCACCAGGTCAGAAACGACAAATCCGGCGACATGATCATCTCGAAAGGAAAGCTGGAAGAGGAACTCGCTTACCTTAAACGCAATGGCTACGTTTCCGTCTCCCCGAAGGAATGGCTTGCCTATTGCGACGGGAAACTGGCACTTCCGGAAAGAATAGTCATGCTGACCTTCGACGACGGCTGGAAGTCGCAGTATGAAAACGCCCTGCCCTTGCTCAACAAGTACGGCTACAAGGGCGTCTTCTACGTTTACCCTGATTTCGTAGGCGGTTCCGCCGCCATGAATTGGGATATGATCAAAAAGCTAGCCAAGGCCGGGCACACGGTCGGTTGCCATTCCATGACGCACCCGAAGCTCGCCCCTGCGGAACCCAATGAGAGCAAAAAGAACTACAAGCAGCGCCTGAAAGAGGAGATCTTCGCTTCCGCTGACAGGATCTCCGAAAAGACCGGGATCGACACGCTCGACTTCTGCTTCCCCTACGGCTACTACAGCCAGGAAGTGATCGACATGCTAGAGGACGCCGGCTACAGGAGCGCCGCGACAGTCAATGCCGGCAAGAACGACTCGAATTCCGACCCCTTCACTTTGAGCCGCTACCAGGTCAACCAATCGACCGCGCTCAGCACTTTCGTCTCCTGGCTCAACGAGCCAATGGCGGAAGCGCGCCTCGACTCCCCGGGCGACGGCGCCAGCAACGTCGCTCCCGGAAAAGAATGCCGCCTGACGCTCAGCGACAAGCTTATCAACGCCTGGAAGCAGGGCGGCGAACTCACCGTGCGCTGCAATCATGAGTATCCCCAGTTCAGGCAGGAAGGCAGGACGCTCATTTTCAAAGCTCCCAAGGACGACATTAGGGTTACCTGCTACCTCAAAGTGAAAGCCAGGGACGGCCGTACCTACCGCCGCTCCTTCTTCTTCACAAGGAAGAGGTAAAGATGACTCCCGAAAGGCTGGAAAAAATAAAGGCGGTCCTCGACAACAGGACGAACTACCTCGTCCCCGTCCTCGACAACGTTTACGACCCTTACAACTTCGCGGCGGTCCTTAGAAGCTGCGAAGCCTTCGGCCTCCAGGAAATACACATCATCACGACCAGCGAAAAGTTCGAACTTGAGCGCAAGATCTCCAAGGGCTGCGAACGCTGGCTGGACTTAAAATTCTGGCATTCCCACAAGGAGTGCTTCGATCAGCTGCGCTCTGAAGGCCGCCTGATCGTCGCCACCGCCCTCCCCAAGGAGGGAGAAAAAGCCTTCCCCCTTCCCGAACTGCCCATCGACAAACCGCTGGCCATTATTTTCGGCAACGAGCACCGGGGCGTAGGGGAGGAAAGTTTAGCGGAATGCGATCTAAAGGCCTATTTGCCGATGTACGGGTTCGTAGAGAGCCTGAACATCTCGGCGGCCTTTGCGGCCTCGCTGGGGGCCTTCCTGCCCCGTTTGCGCAAAGAGCTGCCAGGCTGCACCCTCTCCGAAGCGCAAAAGTCCGATATCCTCGCCCGCTGGCTCGCCGACGAGCCCAAGCGCAACAAGCGCCAATAAGCAAATATCCCCCATAAATCTAAATTGGATTTACGAAACACCCCCCATAAATCTAAATCGTAAATCACGAAACACCCCCCATAAATCTAAATCGATATTGCAATCATATTGGAATTATGGTATATATGTGTTTGTTTAAAATTCAAAGGGGTAAAAGACATGAAGCGAGACTTTTTACACACTCTTGACACTTGGTACGCCAAAAGCAAGCGCAAACCGCTTATCGTTCGCGGCATGCGTCAAACCGGCAAAACTTGGTGCATCCGGGATTTTGCTAAGCGCGTGTTTGGCGACAATTTTGTCGAAATAAACTTTGAAGTATCCAAAAAATGGGGCGAGCTCTTTGAACAAGACCTTGATCCCAAGCGCATTTGCAACGAGCTTGAACTAATGGTTGGCAAAAAGCTCTTAGGAGGCGAAGTCCTTTTATTCTTAGACGAGATCCAGCTCTGCCCAAAAGCGCTTTCCGCTCTTCGCTATTTTTATGAAATGCTTCCGCAAATACCGGTCATCTCCGCAGGGTCGCTTTTGGACTTTGCTTTGAAAGAAGGAGATTTCCCGGTAGGGCGGGTTCAGTTTGCGGAACTGTACCCCATGTCTTTCACAGAATTCCTTGTCGCAGTCGGCAACGAAAAACTTGCCGAGACTCTGTCCGGCCCCTTCGTCAAATTTTCCGATGCCGTTCACGCGAAATTACTGGAAGAAGTGCGCGCCTACTCAATCGTAGGAGGCCTTCCGGAATGTGTTAGCGTTTGGAGCGAGACCCGCAGTTATCTAAACGTACGGGAATTGCAGCAGGATCTGATAACGGCTTTTGAGCAGGATTTTGGCAAATATCCTAAGCAAATGGATTCGGCAACATTGCGGGACGTTTGGTACAACGCCAACGCTTCGGTTGGACGTCAAATCTCCTATGCTTCACTCTCTAGGGAAAGAACAGGCGTTACAAACAAAAAAGCCCTCGACCTTCTCTGCAGAGCAAGATTGCTTAAGGTTTCCAAAGCTGTCTCTTCCGCCAAGCTTCCTTTCGACCTCGACGTTACGCCGCGAATTAAACCTTACGCCGGTGACATCGGCATTTATCAAGCCATGTCCGGACGCCCGGCCGATGAAGTTTTGCGCTCTGATGACCTTCTAAATATTTACAACGGCGCCTTGGCCGAACAATTCGTCGCTCAGGAATTGCTGGCTGCCTTTGGCCCTTCCGAACCGCATTGGTGGAAACGCGATGGAAAAAGCGCGCAGGCGGAAGTTGATTTTATGGTCGCCTGCAACGGAGAAGTCTTGCCGATCGAGGTTAAAAGCGGCGCCGCGGGTTCACTGAAGAGCATGCATCAACTTCTGAAGGATTTTCCCAACATCAAAACGGGCGTTGTTTTGTCTTCCGGGCAATACAAGATCCTAGAAGAAAAGCGGCTTGCCTTCATTCCAATTTATTGGGTTGGTTCTCTGAATCGCTCGCTTACGTTTTCCAAACTATAAGGAACGCTTATTTCGATACCATGATATTTGCACGATCGACTTACAAATATTATGGAACAATTAAGGCTCCCCTGCGAAGGGGAGTCTTTTTTTAGAACTGAAAATCAAGATAATTGCGGTATTCTATGCCGCTTTTCCCGGGAGGAATATTCTTCCCGGCATATATAAGGGTTGGCTTGACAGCTTTTGGAAAAATGTCCAT
>JAFYIM010000377.1 GCA_017538635.1 bacterium | reverse complement strand
TTAAAAAACATCAGGAGATAAATTATGGCAACAGCTGAAAAAAATGAAAAACTGAAGGCTTTGGAAGCTGCCATCGGGCAGATCGAAAAGCAGTTCGGCCAGGGGTCGATCATGCGCCTCGGGGAAAACCATGTGGCGAACATTCCCGTGATTCCGACGGGCGCCCTGACGCTTGACTTGGCTCTTGGCGTGGGCGGTATTCCGAGGAGCAGGATCACGGAAGTGTACGGCCCCGAGTCCAGCGGCAAGACCACTTTGGCTTTGAGCGTGGTGGCCAATGCCCAGAAGATGGGCGGCGTGGCGGCCTACATTGACGCCGAGCATGCGGTCGATCCCGGTTACGCCAGACGTATAGGCGTCGACTTGGACAGCCTTCTTATTTCCCAGCCGGACTGCGGCGAGGATGCGCTCTCTATCGCTGAAACTTTGGTCAGATCAAACGCCGTGGACGTCGTCGTGATCGACTCTGTGGCTGCTTTGGTTCCCAAGGCTGAGATCCAGGGCGAAATAGGCGATTCCTTCGTCGGCCTCCAAGCGAGATTGATGTCTCAGGCTCTGAGGAAACTCACTTCCATAATCGGACGCTCCCGCTGCGCCTGCATTTTCATCAACCAGATCAGGGAAAAGATCGGCGTGATGTTCGGCAACCCCGAAACGACGACAGGCGGACGCGCCCTGAAGTTCTATTCCTCCTGCCGCCTTGACATCCGCAGGATGAGCACATTAAAGGACAACGAGGGCAACTCCAACGGCATCCGCGCCAAAGTCAAAGTCGTGAAGAACAAAGTGGCGGCTCCTTTCCAGGAAGCGGAGTTCGACATTATGTACGACGAAGGCATCTCCTACGAGGGGACCCTGGTCGACGTGGCGACGGCCATGGACATCATCCAGAAGCGCGGCGCCTGGTTCTCTTTCGGCGACCAGCGTCTGGCCCAGGGCCGCGACGCCTGCAAGGAATACCTTAAGAACGATCCGGAATTCGCCAAGAAGGTGGAAGGCATGATCAGGGAGAAGTACGGGCTTCTGAAAGGCGATCTTCCCGAGAAGGAAGAAACCAAGGAAAGCAAAAAGGAAAAATGAGTCCCAATAAGGACGCCGTCCGTCTGGGAGCCGAGCTCCTGGCCGTGCGCGACTATTCCGAAAAGGAAATGACAGAGAGGCTGATGCGCCGCGGCTACTCCCCTGAGGAGAGTCGCGCCGCCGCCTCGCGCCTTGTCGAACTGGGGCTTATAAAGATATCCGGAAACGACCGCGAGGCGCTTAGATCCGCGGCCAGGGAATACCTCTTGAAAAAAGGGAAGGACCTGAAACCTTCCACGCTTTCCTCCCTGGCGGCCTATCTTGTGAGGAAAGGCTTTGACGAGGATCTCATAGAGGAGTACTTGAGCGAGGCTGCGGAAGTAATGAGAAATACTGAACAGGAATGAAAGCTGTTGCGAACATTATCGATCTCGGCGGCTCCTGGCAGGCCGAAGTTGACGGCGAAATCTTCGCCGTAACGGTTCCCTGCGCGGTGGAAAGGTTCACGTCAAGGAAAGATTTCGGCGGATTCTTTACGCTGAAGAGAACCTTTTCCCTGAAGAAGCGTTTCAAATTTTATATTTTGCGCTGCAAGGCTGTAAGCTATTATTGCGAAATATTCCTGAACGGCAAAAGCGTCGGCTCCCACGAGGGAATGTGGGACGAATTTTCTTTCGACGTCACGCGTTTCCTTCTTGACGGCGAGAACGAGCTTGTGTTCAGAATAGCCAAGCCCGGCTATTATGAAACTGATCCGTATCCTCTGAGAAATGTGCTTTCCGGATTCGTGCCGGACGTTTGCTGCACCTTTGGCGGCATCTGGGACGACATAACCATAGAAGGCTACGACGAAGCGATCCTCACGCGCTGCTACGCCGACAACTGTTCGCTTAAGCTTAAGCTGGAAATAAAAAAAGCCGGCGTTTATTACCTGGAAGGCAGGATAAAGGGCATAAGGGAAATCAGGGGGAAATGGGAGCTAAAAAAAGGTACCAGGGAAATTGTCGCGCCTTTGTCCGGCAGGATAAAAAAATGGTCTCCCAATGATCCCAAGCGCTACGAGATAAGTTTCAAACTGAAAGGCGCAAAAGACAGGAT
>JAFYIM010000376.1 GCA_017538635.1 bacterium | reverse complement strand
AGTTCGATGCCGCGGACCTTGAGGGCACGCGAGATCTTTTTGGTCGTCTCAATGAAGTCGGCGTACCGCGCGCCGCCCGCGAGCTCGTCCGTTCCGGACCAGGGATAAGCAACAAAATCGCAGCCCAGGGCTTCGTAGAGCTCCGCGCTCCTCAAGGGATCATTCATAAGTTCTGAGCGGTCCACGTGCGCGGAAAAGATCTTAAGGTTAAGATCCTTGGTTATGGCGTTGAGTTCGGAAACGTTGAGGCCGTTGAAGCCGGCCAATTCCACGCCGTCATAGCCCATCTCCTTAACTTTTTTCAGCGTAGCGGGAAAATCAGACTTGCAATCATTTCTTACGGAATACAATTGGAGCGCGACGGGAATTTCTTTCATAAGTTTTCTCTCTCGAATTGTTGCATGAAGTTAACTAAAGCTATGACGCCAGCTTTGGGCATGGCGTTGTAAATGCTGGCTCTTATGCCGCCGATGGACCAGTGTCCCTTAAGGTTCATCAGTCCTGCTTTCTCCGCCTCTTCCAAGAAAACCGGCTCAAGCTCCCTTCTTCTCAATCTGAAGGGGACGTTCATGATGGAGCGGTCGCGCGGTGAGACTTTGTTGAGGTAGAGGGCGGAATTGCCGATACAATCGTAAAGCAGTTTTGCTTTTTCCCTGTTTATCTCCTCCATGACTTTAGGGCCGCCCTTTTGCTCTAACCAGGCAAAGACAAGGTTCGCCACATAGATGGCGAAAGTCGGCGGAGTGTTGTAAAGGGAGTCGTGCTCAGCGTAAGTCTTGTAGCGGAGCATGAGGGGCAGTTCCTCGTCTCCGGCGGAATCAAGGAAAGAATTTTTAATGATGACGACGCAAAGGCCGGCCGGGCCGATGTTCTTCTGGGCGCCGGCGTAGATGAGGCTGTACTTCTCAACTGGGCAGGGCGCTGAAAGAATGCAGGAGGACATGTCGGAGACTAATGGCAGGTCCGTTTCGGGCGGCGTGAAGAATTTCGTGCCGTACAAAGTGTTGTTGTCGCAGATGTGGAGGAACTTCGCGTCTTTCGGAATATCCTCCCGATATATTTTGGGAATATACTCGAAGTTTCTGTCGGCGCTGCCGGAAAATGCTTCTCCCCTGCCCTGGAGTTTGGCGGCTTCATAAGCTTTATTAGCCCAGCGCCCGGTTATCACGTAGGCGCCTTTGCCGAAATTCATAGGCACCATCGGGAACTGCAGACTGGCGCCGCCCTGCAGAAAGAGGATCGAGTAGTCGTCGGGAACTGACAAAAGTCCTTTGAGGCGGGTCTTAGCCTCACTGAGTATCTCTTTGAAGGCCGCCGAGCGGTGGCTGATCTCAAGAACAGACATTCCGCAGCCGTCAAGGTCCCTGAGCTCTTTTTGAACCTTTTCCATGACTTCCCTTGGAAGCTGGGCCGGGCCGGCGCAGAAATTATATATCTCCCCTTTTACTTTCATACCTTTATGGTATAATAAATTTAGAGACAAATCAAGAAAGAAATAATGAGTAACAAGAAGGAAAAAATTGCGTAAGCTGCCCAAGATCCAACCAGGGACGGCATGGGAAATCAAAGACACCGATTCAATAATAACTAAACATCTCTCAGAAGTATATCCTGTCGCGTTTGCTAAGGTCATGTGCAACCGCGGCTTGTACGAAGTTTCCGCCGTGGAGGATTTCCTCCATTGCGCACTAACTGACTTGCCGCAGCACAAAATAGAAGAGCAGGCTCTTTGCAACGCGGCGGAGCGTGTGCTCAGCGCCATAAGCAAAGGCGAAAAGATCGTTGTTTACGGCGACTACGATGTGGACGGCGTCACCTCCACTGCCCTGGTAACAGAAGTTATCCGCAATCTTGGCGGAGAGGTGGATTATTTTATCCCCAACCGCCTGACGGACGGCTACGGACTATCCGCGAAACGCATCGGCGAAATGGCCGACAGAGGCGTCCGGGTCGTCATAACCGTGGACTGCGGCATCAACGCCATGGAAGAAGTCGAGCTTCTGAAATCTCGCGGCGTGGACGTCATCATAACAGACCACCACGAACCGAAGTTCGATCCCCAAGCTGATCTTTTCACAGCCAGCGGGCTGAAGTCGTTCGTTCTGCCGAACGCCTTCTCCATCATCAATCCCAAGATAGAAAACTGCTCCGGCGCATCGAGCGAGGCGGGATACTTCGACCTGGCCGGCGTCGGCGTCGCCTTCATGCTTTGCTGGTGCATTGTAAAAAAAGCCGGGCAAAAGAAGCTCAAGAAAGCCGCCGACATCAAGCTCCAGGAATACCTTGACCTTGTGGCGCTGGGAACGATAGCGGACGTTGTGCCCCTTTACGGGCAGAACAGGATCTTTGTCAAATACGGGCTTGCGGCCTTGAAAAACACAGTCAGGCCGGGCTTAAGAAAGCTTATCGAAAAAACGCGCGCTTTTGACTGCGACGTCAAGGACGTGACATTCTCTCTGGCGCCGAGACTGAACGCTCCCGGGCGCGTGACGGACGCTTCCACCGCCGTGGAGCTGATGCTGACCAAGGACGCCGTCATGGGCGAAGTATTGGTAGACGAGCTGGAGGACGCGAACAAAGAGCGCCAGCGTATCGAAAAGGAAACTTTCCGCAAGGCCCAGGCCGCTTTTGAGAAATCGCTGCCGCCTGAATTCGCTGGGCTTCCGAAGATTCCGGGAGGACTGCCTTCCATCATGCCGGACGGTCCCAACGTCATCGTGGTGGCCGGTGAGAACTGGAACCCGGGCGTCATCGGCATCGTGGCTTCTCGTATGGTCGAGCGCTACGGCCTTCCCGCCGTCATCATCGCCATGCAGGGAGATTCCGGCAAAGGAAGCTGCCGCAGCTGCGGAAACTTCCATATGTTCGACGCGCTGAGGCGCTGCGGCGACCTTTTGGAGAACTACGGCGGACACAGGATCGCCGCGGGACTTTCGGTCAGGCGGGACCAGATCGACGCTCTTAGGACGGAGCTCGACCGACTGGCTAAGGAAGCGAGGGATTGCGAAACTCAGAAGACCAGTTTGGAAGTGGACGCGCTCGTGACGCTGGAAGAGCTTGACGAGGAACTGATCGGCCTGGTCGGTATGTGCGAACCGTACGGCGCCGGCAATCCCGAGCCGATGTTCGCTATAAAAGGCGTCTATCTGGCGGACGAACCACAGGTGATAAAGGGCAAGCATTTGAAATTCATGGTGGTCCAGAACGGCGTTTACCGCGAAGTCTTCGCCTACAACTGGAAGGAAAGGCTCTATGAGCTGGAGTCCCTGCCCCAATTCGACATGGTCGTCTATCCGTACCTGAACGATTATAGAAACTCGAACTCCATAGAACTGCAGCTGGTCGACATCAGACCCTGCGAGGAGGCAAACAAAAAATGATGCGCAAACTGAAACTCTTCCTTATGACGGGCCTTCTTCTGGCGGCTCTGGCAGGCTGCGTCTATACGCATCCCACGACCGGCCACACCTATTTCTTCAGCCACGAATACAACAATTTCGCGGTTGAGGAAAGCCTCACGATCAGCCCCAGCAATTACGTCGGCTTCTGCTTCCTGCCGCTTAAGGAAAAGGATGAGCAGGGCATCGCCGAACTTATCCAGGGCCTTACCACGAAATATCTGACAGACCACGGCTACGTCCTCGTGACTCAGGAAGAACTTAAGGAAGACACTTCGCTCATAGACTACACTTTCCTGGTCGGCCTTGATTACACTGAATCCATGCTCTACGAAAGGATAGACATCTCCATTTTCCTCTACAACGCTGACAAAAAGGACAATTACCAGAATCATCTCTTCTGGAGTTTTATGTGCCAGAGAGACGCCTATCCCATAACGCGCTCCAACCTTGAGCCGATCTATCAGGACCTCTTCACCCAGGAACCGATGGATTGGGGCGTGGAAGCGACCATCTTCCCCAAACGCTCGGTGCCTAATTCGGTTTACAACGCTTTCATGGAAAGATTGTCGAGCGCCAGGGACAGAAGGCTGAAAATAAATTCCAGCAACGAATTCATCATAAGATAATTTGCAAAATCAGGAAAAGAAATGTGGGACTACAGTGACAAAGTGATGGATTATTTCCGCAATCCCCGCAACATGGGAGAACTCGAAGACGCCAACGGCATCGGCAAGGTCGGCAGTATGGCCTGCGGAGACGTCATGTATCTCTATCTGAAAATAGATCCGAAGACCGAAATCATAGAGAAAGCGACTTTCAAGACTTTCGGCTGCGCCTCCGCCATCGCCTCAGCCAGCATACTTACGGAAATGGTCATCGGCAAGACTATCGACGAAGCCCTGAAGATAACCAACAAGGATATCGTAGAAGCTTTGGGCGGTCTCCCGCAGGCGAAGTTCCACTGCTCGGTCATGGGCAGCGAAGCCTTGGAGGCGGCCGTGAACGACTACCGCGGGATCAAGCCCGAGGAGAAGGAAGAATTGGAAGGCAAGCTCGTCTGCAAATGCTTCGCCGTAACGGATAAGCTCATCGAGAAAGTTGTAAAGGAAAACCATCTCACGACCGTTGAGGAAGTGACAGCCTACACCAAGGCCGGCGGCGCCTGCGGAAGCTGCAAAGAAGAGATAAAAGAGATCATAGACCGCGTGAACAGTCACCCCTGCTGCCTTAAATAAATGTTCGTTTACCTTGACAACAACGCCACCACAGGCGTGGCAAAAGAAGTGCTGGAGACCATGCTCCCCT
>JAFYIM010000375.1 GCA_017538635.1 bacterium | reverse complement strand
GTCGCTGTTGGTGCTGTCGGTGCGGAAGGCAAGATTGTGCGCTTGGCAGTAGTCCGCGCAGTCTTTGGCCCTGAGTTCAAGAAGCGGACGGTAAACTGTAATATCGCAGGAGATCTCCTTGAATAGATCCGACAATTTTGCGCTTTCGTTAAGCCCGGATAATCCTTTCAAACCTGAACCGCGCATCAGGTGCATCAGCATCGTCTCAGCGACGTCGTCGGCATGGTGAGCGGTCAGAAGGCAATGGATATTCTCATTTTCGCAAACGGCGGCGAACCAAAGATAGCGCAGCTTCCTGGCCAGCGCCTCCTGGTTCTCCCCTTTGGGAGGAGCAGTGAGCAGGCCGGCTTCGGCCTTGCCGAGGAAAAACTTTACTCCGAGTTCCTTTGCAAAACGTTCACAGAAAGCGGCGTCCTCGGCGCTCTCCATTCCTCTGATCCCGTGATCAAAATGCAAGGCGACTATCTTTTCCGGCCCGAAATACTCAAAGGAAGCATTAAGCAGCGCCAAAGAATCGGCGCCGCCGGAACAGGCCACGGCGTAGCGATCGTATGCGGGCAGTTTTCCTAACGCTTCCTTAAAGTCCATCAGAACAGCTCCATTTGGGACGCTTCAACAGGGGCCGGCGCTTCGGCGGGCTCCTCGACCTTCAGTTCTTCATCAGCCGCTTGCGGAGCAGATTCGACGCTCTTGCCTTCCAGGCCCAACAGGATCTTTTCCGCCCTTTCGATGACCGGCTTGGGAAGACCTGCCAACTTAGCCACATGGATGCCGTAGCTGCGGTTGGTGCCGCCGCGGACGATCTCGTGCAGGAAGGAGATGGTCTTGCCGTTCTCCCAGACCGCCACGTTGTAATTCACGACGCCCTTCATTGTCTCCTCGAGCTTTATGAGCTCATGGTAATGGGTGGCGAAAAGCGTCCTGGCTTTCACCTTAGTTTCGGAATTCAAATAATCGACGACCGCCCAGGCTATGGCCAATCCGTCGTAAGTGGAGGTCCCGCGGCCTATCTCGTCCAGAATGATCAGGCTCCTTTCCGTGGCGTTGTGAAGAATATTGGCAGTCTCCGTCATCTCGACCATGAAGGTCGACTGTCCCCTGCTCAGCTCGTCGCTGGCGCCCACTCTGGTAAAGATCTGATCGGCCAGACCGATCTCCGCTTCCTCCGCGGGAATGAAGATGCCGCTCTGAGCCATGAGCGTGAGAAGCGCCACCTGGCGGATGTAGGTCGATTTGCCGGCCATGTTGGGCCCTGTCAGAAGCACGATCTGGTCGCTTGTGGTGTTGAGGAACGTATCGTTCGGGACGAAGCGCTTGTCAGGCAGCAAGCGCTCAACGACCGGATGGCGTCCTTTCTTGATAACGAGCCTGGTGTCGGTAAATATCTTCGGTCTTCTGTAATCCCGCTGCAAAGAAATCCAGGACAGGGATTGGAAAACGTCGAGGGAAGCGACCGCGGCCGCACTCTCCTGGATCCTCTGGTGATTCTTCAGAACTTCCTGGCGCAGTTCCTGGAAAAGCTCTCCTTCAAGTTCCAGCGCACGCTCCTCCGCATGCAGGATGCGGTTCTCAAGTTCCTTCAG
>JAFYIM010000374.1 GCA_017538635.1 bacterium | reverse complement strand
GGACCGGATCCGGCGTCCACTAACCTTTCCGGACGGATGGTGAAGCTGAAGAGTTTTTCCGCCGTCTCGGTGAAGCGGTAGAGTCTGCCGGGATAGAGTTTGTAGTTCGTCTCGCCTTCCGGAGTGTTGATGGTCAGTTCCGCGCAGACTTCCTTTTCCTTCATCTGCCCCTTAAGGGAGAGCGAAGTGGCGATTGGAATAAGGCAGTCGCGGTGCAAGACCTCCAGGGCGATGTCGGGCTCCACGCTTGACAAAACGCCCAGGTGCGGCAGCATGAAAATGCTGTCCACATCGAGTTCAGTAATACCTTCCGGCTCGAAGGAATCGAGCATGATAAGGGCGGTCTGGCGGCGCCTGGGAGCGTGCGAGAGCGCGCCGCCGCTTCCGATGATAAGGTCCATGTCCCCGGCGTTGATATTGGCGGCGCCCTTTTGCTCGAAAGCTTCCGCCACGCTGCGCTGCCTTATAACGCCTTTCAAGCCGCCGGCCAAACGCATATGGTGGGCGAACGAGAGACGCAGCGCTTCCCTGACGATGGCCTGCTCTATCATCAATTCCCTCTCCGTCTGAGGAATAGTGGTGGGGCGTATCATCTTGTTCAAGGCCATGTCCCAAAGCTCGTTCACATTGCTTTCAAAAGGCAGCCAGCGCAGAATATTCTCAAATCCGGCTTCTTTCACCACGTTGCAGATGTTGTAGCTCATGCCGTAGTTCGCACTGACCGTTCTGGTGAAGCGGTTGTTCACGCTGGAAAAAACGTCGGTGGTGGCGCCGCCGATGTCCGCCGCCAGAACGTTGATCTTCTCCTTTTCGCCCACCGCGGCGATGCACTGTCCGAAAGCGGAGGGCGTCGGCATAATGGGAACATTTACCCAGGACATGAGCTTCTCATATCCCGGAGCCTGGGCCATGACGTGCTCCAAAAATAGCCTATGAATCGCCTGCCCGGCGTCGTTCAGCTCCTCCTCTTCCATGGAGGGGCGCACGTTCTTGACTTTTATGAGATCGACTTTCTTGCCAAGAACGTCCGTGACGAGAGGCAGCGCTTCGCTGTTGCCGGCGAAGATGACCGGCACTTTGAAGAGCTCTCCGAACCTCGGCTTCGGATCGGCCATCAGCAACGTTTCCGCCATCTCCACCAGATGCTTTGTCGTGCCTCCTTCCGTGCCGCCGGAAAACAGCACCATGTCGGGCCTGATGTGGCGGATCCTCTCCACTCTCTCCTGTTCGGTCCTGCCGTCGTCGTAGGTGAAGGAATCGATAATGATGGCGCCGGCGCCCAAGGCGGCCCTCTGCGCGCTCTCCGCGGAAAGGGACGCCACTACGCCGATGACCGCCATCTGCAATCCTCCGCCTGCGGAACTGGTGGAGAGATAAAGGTCCGCGCCTTCATCAGGGGAGCCTCCCAAAATGATCTTGCCCCCTTCGACAAGCTTCCTTCCGGTGATCTCCTGAAGCTCCGTCACGGCGTTGATTACGCCTATGGTCACGTCGTCGAAGGGCGCCTCGACCGTCGTCGGCGCTTCGCCGCGGCCCGCCAAGTGATAATTCCCTTCCGGCGTGCGGGTGATCAGTATCACCTTCGTGGTGGTGCTGCCGCAGTCCGTCGCGATGATGGCGTTTATCTGCTTTTCTTCCGCCATCACTCTTCCCTCTCCAGTTCTTCTAAAAGGCGAGCTAACGCTTCTCTGTCGTTCAGCGTCTCATAGAGAGGCTTCGCTTCGTAACCGGCCATGGCTAAGAAAGGCTCGGCTCCCATCACGATATTGGCGTAGATGGTCGCCAAGGGCCAGTTGGCTCTGACAAGGAAAGCCGCCAGGGGCCCCAAGCCCCTCACTTTTAGATCCTGCGCCAGGCGCACTCCGAATTCGCTTCTCCTCTCCATGCCTAGCCTCCCAGGATCATAAGGTTTCTGATCCAGATAGCGATGGCGTCGATTCTGTCAATGAGCCAGCTCATTCTGGTTGCTATGGTATTGCCGAAGACCGCGCCGAAGGCGATCATCATAACGATCCTGCCGGACCTGACCGCGCCTTTGGCGACGGTCGTTTTCATTTTCAGGCAGAAGACGAAATAGATCATGACCAATACCATGGTCACGAGATAGACGAGATTGAAGACGTTCTTCCAGGTTATGGAAACGTTTTCCGCGAGGCTGATGTGCGGAACGTTGACCGGCCCGAAAGTCAAAAGCGGCTTGACGGCGCCCGCTATCTGCGGGATCGCCAGATTGACGTTCTGACCGAAAGCAATGCCGACCGCCACGCCCATCAGAAGGCCCAAAACGAGCTTGTTGGTCCAGGCCAGCTTTTTGATATAGACCGTGAACCACAGCGCTGAGGGAATAAGGCCGAGAAGCAGCAGCAACTGCCAGGCCGACCCTTGGGCGGGCCTACCTACCATCGCCGCAAAGCCATCCGCCACCTTGTAGGCGAAAGACGGCAGAATCTGCTTGTCGATGACCTCGAAGAGCATGTACGCCGCGGAGGAGCCGATAATGACGTGCTCCAGCGTTCTGTAGAGCTTGTTGTCGCCGAAGATAAATGAGAGCATGCCGATGGTGCAGAAGACCGCCACCCACTCTCCGAAGACCGCAATGGACCAGGTCCCGGCCTTGGAGCGCAGCGTAAACTCTCCCAGTAAAGCGATGATAAAGAGTATCGTGAATACCAAAGCGCCGATGTTC
>JAFYIM010000373.1 GCA_017538635.1 bacterium | reverse complement strand
TGTCGCAGCCGCGAGTGAAAAAGGCAGTTCGGCGCTTGTAAAGCTTCTTACCGCCTATATCTAGCCTTTTGACATATCTTGGGGGTTATATTACAATATCCTCCAAACAATAATTTTAACCGTACAATTTGGAGCTCCGAGAAAAAATGATTCCCAGCCAGGTTTTCTTTACTAAAGGTGTTGGCGTCCACAAGGACCGCCTCAGCAGTTTTGAAGACGCGCTGCGCATGGCAGGCATACAGGCTTGCAACCTAGTCACGGTTTCAAGCATTCTTCCGCCCCGCTGCAAGATCATTCCCAGGCACAAGGGCATTGCTTTGCTTAATCCCGGAGAGATAACCTTCACCGTTATGGCAAGGATCGACACCAATGAGCCGGGGCGACAGATCGTCGCTTCAGTGGGCTTGGCTCAGCCCGCCGACGGCAACCATTACGGTTACCTTTCAGAACATCACACCTACGGCGAGACGGACGAGACGGCCGGCGAATACGCCGAAGACCTGGCGGCCACCATGCTCGCCACGACATTGGGCGTGGACATGGACCCGGACGCCGACTGGGACGAAAGGAAAGAGATGTACCGCATGAGCGGACGCTTTGTCAGGACCACGAACATAACGCAGTCTGCCAGGGGCGACAAGAACGGTCTTTGGAAGACGGTCGTCGCCGCGGCTGTTTTCATTGAGTGATATTACTGCTCTATCCTGAGATTCTTTCTTAGGAAAGTCGGCCTGTCGTAGTTTATGCCCTCAAAGTAAGCGGGGGCAGTTCCCTTGAAGTAGCCTTCGTCCGCCGCTAAGAATCCCATTTCTACCTGGTCTCCCGGACCGGCAACGGTCATCTCAGTCTGGAACACCGGAGCGGAAATTTCCTTAGGATCATTCATACCGGTGGCGAACATTATGACTTTCACTTTCTCGAGTTCGTTGTTGACGTAAAGGCCGTTGAAGACTTCCGTCTGGTAGCCTATTTCGTTTTGCAGCGTCGTTCTGGCGTCCTTTATCTGCTTGTAGGAGATCGTGCCGTTGCCCATGATTACGAGCGCCATTTTGGATGCGTCTTTGAGGGAGTAGTCGCCGTACGACATGTTCTTCGGTGAACGCGCAAGGCTTATGGCGACCGAGACGGCCTGTTCGCCGTCCGCTTCGCCGATTCCGATCATGGCGTTGCCGGGAGTAGAGGCTACGCTCAAAAATTCGCTGAAATCAAGGCTAACGGTGCTGGCCGAGCTCGTGATCACCTTTATCATTTCAAGAAGAGAGATGACGTTCTTGTCTGTGGCTCTCAGGACTTCCAGGAAGGGGACGTTCTCATCTTCAATGCCGACGCCGTTCTGGATCGGAAGCACTACCGGCACCACTTCCTTGATGTTTTTCAAGGCGACCTTCGCAGCTTCCTGTTTTTTCGAATCGTCGTAGTAGAAGGGGAGAGTGACAGAGGCCATCACAACGCAGCCGGGATTTCCTGCGGCCGCCTGGGCTATGACGCCGGTGGCGCCCGAACCCGTCCCGCCGCTGAGGCCTGCGCAAAGGATAGCGATGTCCACGCCCTGGATCATCGATTTGATCTCGTTGATGCTTTTCTGAGCGGCTTCCGCACCCTTCATGGGATCTTTGGCCGTCCCGATGCCGCTGGAGCCGATCTGGACTTTGTGGGTGACGGATTGGTTGGCCAGGCTTATGAAGTCGGTGTCCACGCCGTAGAATTCAAAATTGTCGCCCAGCGTTCCGGCATACTGTTTCTCGATGTTGGAAACTGTGTTGCAGCCGCAGCCGCCGACACCTATAACTTTTATCAGAAGTTTGTTGTCTTTCATAGCAGATTGAAGAATTTGAAGATACCGGAGGAGGATTTTTTAGAGGGACGGAGGTCTTCCTTGGCGGCGTAGACAAGCATTCCCAGAATGGTGGATGAACCGGAGTCTGTCTGGAACTTGTTGCCGTAATAAGGGGAGAAGAGCCGGCCGCTCTCTTCCGAATCAGAGACCTCGGCTTCAGTTGGGATAATGGGATAGGCGTTGCGGACCTCCAGAGTGGAGAATTCGCGACGCATATAGCTTATGAAGCTGGATCTTGCGGCGTTGCCAGTAAGGAAGATTCCGCCCTGGATCTGGCTCAGCATGCCGTTCTGCTTGATCTGGTCGGCTATGTAGCGGACCGTTTCCTCAGTTCTGGCCTGGACGATCGTGTCAACCGAGCGGGTTTTATAAAGCTTGCCGCCCACTCTGACTTCCGTCTCATTTTTGTCATACTGGCACTTCAGTTCCTCGGCAGCTTTGAAAGGCATGTTGAGGCCCAGCGCAAGGTCGTTGGTTATGTGGTCGCCGCCCACGGGGAAGCTTCCGATGAACTGGATGATGCCGTTTTTCCAAAAGGCAAAGTCTGTGCTGCCGGCGCCGGCGTTGATCACGAGCGAACCTATCTGCCTCTGTTCGGGGGTAAGGACGGAGTAGCCGTCCGCCACCGCGTCGAAGCAGAATATATCGACCGTGTGACCGGCGTTGTTAAGGGTTTCCGCAAACTTGTCAAGGATGGCTGTGTCGCCAACTATGCCGAAGCCTTTGGCCCCTATCTTTTCACCCTTCATTTCCAAGATGCTCGCCTGATTCGTTTCCCTGACGCCGTCCACGCTGTATTCCGTAACGTAGATATGAATAGGTTTGCGGTCCTTGTGGGTGAAGAGATCCTCGAAGGCTGCGTCTATGTCGGTGAGGACTTTTTCCCCAATCGCTCCGTCCCTCGTATTGTTGGAGACGGTGGTGACGTCCTGCTCACCTGTGATTATGGAGCCTGTTACGCTGGCGATCACTTCCTCCATGCGGAACGGGACGCGCGCTTTGACGTCGTTCTCAGCGGCCAGGACGGCTTTCTTAACGGCCTCCTGCGCCGCGTTGGCATCCTCAATGCGGCCCTTGATGATTCCTTCGGAAGAAGCGGTTCCATAACCGATTACTTCCAGTGAACCGTCCTCAAGCAGCCTGCCGATGGCGGCTCTGACGGTCTGGGACCCGAGGTCGATTGCCGAATAGATCTTTTCTTTTGCCATAACTCAGAGGTATTTGCAAACTACCGCCACATCTTCGTAGCGGGCGTCGATTTTAGAGGCTCCGCGGCCGTTTTCGCGAAGATTCTTGATTACTTCGAAGATCTTGGCAACTTCGTCGCTGGAGTATTGTTCACTAAAAATGATTTCGTCTATGGAGACGGTCTTGAAAACGAGAGCGTCTTTCTGTCTGACATCAATGGTCTTGATCTTAAGGAAGTTCCTTTCCGGCGCGTGGCGGATGACCAGGAGATAATCGAGGGCGGTGATAACTTTTTGGTCTTTGCATTGCTGGCCGGGGGCGCCGGTTTCCTTGTCCGTAATTATTAGCGGAAGCCCGCTGGCGTTCTCCAGCTTGTTTTCGCTCAAGATGTGGCCGCGGCGGTCGATTGGAAGCGTTTTTCCCTCCAGTGTTTTCAGAAGCGCCATAGGTTCCCTTTCCTTGACGCGGATTATGAGGTTTGTCGGCATCTCGCGCTCGATCTCCACTCTTTCAATGTCCGGGTGGGCGACAATGCCCTGTTTGATCTTGTCGGTCTTCAAGGTGTAGATGTTCATGCTGGCGTAGAGCCCGCCAGCTTTCACGATATCGGTTTTGCTGACGGAATGGTTGCCCTCCACCTTTATGCTCTTGACGTTGAATTCATCGGAGCTGATGAATCTTTCGCCCACTTTGTAGAGAATGGCAAAAATGCCAAAAACGGCTGCTATGACCAGGAACGTTTTCAAAAAACCGCTCCCGATCTCGCGAAGTTGGGCTTTCTTCACTTCCGGGCGGCTGGCCGCCTTTTGATTTTTCGTTGTATACATAGACCCTCTATTGGTTTTTTAACATTTCATGAGCGAGGCTGGAAAGCGCACCTGCACCAGTGAACAGAAGGGTGTGGGGGAATTTCCAATCTTTGCTTCTTTTTAGCAGAAGATTCGGTATCTCTTTGGGCGTATCCACCCATTCCGCCTGTCC
>JAFYIM010000040.1 GCA_017538635.1 bacterium | reverse complement strand
TATCAAAACAGTAAATTAATCGTTAAAAACATAAAGAACCGGAGAAAACATGTTATACCTGTTCCGCAAATCCCAAAGATGGCTCCTGTGGCTGTTGCTCATCGTAGTCGTCATCACCTTTGTTTTCTGGGGCTCCAAGCCCTCCAGAATGTTCTCTATCGCCCCGACCACCAAGCTCTCCAGCTATGACGGCCAGAAGATCACCTTCGAGGATCTTCAGCGCGCCAAAGGCGCCGCCAGAGTCCACCTCGTCATGTACGGATACCCTCTCAGCGAAATGAACGACGGTTTGCTCACTACGCAGGCTGTCAGCCACATCGTCAACTACCGCAAGGCTGAGAAAGCCGGCGTCACCGTTGACAATTCCATGCTGCAGAATACGCTTAGGAATTTCGTTCCCCCGTCCACTTCCCCCGAAGCTTACGAGCGTTACGTTGCCTCGACCTTCGGCGTTACCAATACGCGCGAATTTGAGGAAGACGTCCGCCAGATCCTGGCCATTTCCCTTAGCGCCGGCGATTCCCAGCTGTCCTTCTTCGAACCGAAGAACGAGAAAGACCTCGATTTCGTCAGCTCCAACGTCAAAGCCGACATCCGCTACATCAACTTCACTTATATCGCGAAGCTTGAAGAAGCCGGCAAACTCGTTACCAGCAACGACGTCCAGACGCTGTATGACAAGGATCCCAGCGCTTTCGCCCAGCCGGACAAGTACCGTTTCCTCTGCGCCAACTTCAAAGCTGAGACCAACAAAGTCCAGTACACCGAAAACGACATCAAGGATTACTTCGACCTCTATCAGGGCGACTTCACCAAGACAAACGACTTCGGCGAAACAGTTGACATGGAGTTTGACGAAGCCAAGAGCCAGGTCATCTCCGCCTTTCTGCTTGAAAGAGCCAACGAAGAGGTTCAGGAGAGAGCCTACGCCTTCCGCGACAAAGTCACAACCCAGGAAGAACTCTCCACCGAGGAACTCGTGAACAACTTTAAGGAAGCCGCGAAAGAAGCGGGCGTCCAGGTCCAGGATTCCTTCACGCACGCCGTCGGCGAAGTTCCCCCGATGATCACCAACGGCGCCCAGATCTCTAAACTCATCGAAGAAGAGCCCGTCGGCACGCTCGACGTTTACGAAGCTTCCGACAGCCTCTACCAGGTCTATTTGGTCGTCGCCCGCAGCGAAGCTTTCGAGCCGACCTTCGAAGAAGCTGAAAAAGACGTCCGCGAAGCTTGCGTGACCGCCAAAGCCTACGAATTGGCGAAAACTGACGCCGAGGCCTTCCTTGCGAAAGTCAAAGCCGATCCCAAGAACTTCGAAGGCATCGCCACCAACGACAACCGCAAGGTCAGCAAAGTCCCGCAGCCGCTTACTCCGCTGCAGAGCTTAACGAGAGATATCCCAACTTCCGAGTACAAGTCTCTCTTCCGCTATCCCGCCGAGACTCCGCGCCTTCTCAACGGCGTCAACAACGTTTACGTCGCCATCGTCACCGAATTCATCGACGCTGACGCCGCTTTCGACACTGACAAAATGGCCGACAGGATCGCCCAGCAGAAATCCGCTCTGGAAAGAGACCTCTATGTCAAGAGCACAGAAGAGGAAGTCAAAAAGATCCTTGCCGAACTCCAGGGCAACATAACCAAAGCTACGGAAAAAGCGCGCCAGTAGGCGTTTTATGAATTCCATCCGCGTTCTTTACAAAAAAGGCTGCG
>JAFYIM010000039.1 GCA_017538635.1 bacterium | reverse complement strand
TATTAGAGTAAATATATCTTCATTTTCAAACAAATAAACTTTTGGATGAAAAATATTATTGGAAGAGGTATGGTATACATATGCTTGAACATTCCATTTCAGCACTTCTTCAAGGGCTTCTTTTGATGTGCCTTTTTGGTCTATCCCCAGTATTATACGAATATCCATTCCTTCTTTCTTAGCGTTTACAATATACTTTGTAAAGGCTGACACTCCACCGCAACTAGCAAAAGCCACAAGACAAGTGAATTTTTTGAATCTACGAGATTCAAATTGCTTTATCAATTCTTTGGCCATCGATGTGTCGGCATCGATATTGTAACCTTGTCCAATAATTGTTGTTTCCATAACAGGTACTCCTTTAGCCTAATTATACGCTTTACTAATATTTGACACAATGCCCATTATCCTTTATCGGTTGTTCTATTTCTATAAATAGATTGTTCTACATAAATAAAATAGCAAGCTAAATAAAAGCCTTGATGTTATTGTTTTTTATCTTTTTTTTAATCGAATCTCCTGTACAGGATGTCTTCTATGTTACAGCCTAGCGCCCAAGCCAAATTGAGAACTGTTTGGGCAGAAGCCTTGTTCAAGTACTTGGCTCCTGATTCGTATTGCTGAAGAGTTCTCAGATTCACTCCCGCTTTTTCGGCCAGTTTACGCTGGGAATAGCCAATCACCTTTCTTTGAAAAGCCAGTTTCTTATAGCCTGGCTCCTTGCTCATCATCTCGTCCAGCGCGCACACAAAGTTGTCTTCTCCCGCCTCGTGGAAAGGTGTGTACATTTCCCTTATTTTGGAGGCTTTGATGAAAGAGAATATCTCTTTGAAAGAAACCCCGGTTTTCCATTGATAGTAGGCTATGATCCAGCCAACCCAGAATTCCCTTGAGTAATTGCCGTCCGATGACGGAGGAGGGAAATCTATATTTATGCCCACGGAGGGAAGCATTTCCATAACAAGCTCCGTGCCGGAAAGACCCGCGACGATCTTAGGTTCGCCACAAGCGAACCGTTTCGCGTACTCTCCAGTTATGAAGATATCCGCAAATTCGTCTATGTCCAGACCGCAAAAATTTACGGCGTACTCGAACGCCTCGCCAAGGTTGAACATAGCGTCCTCAAGATACAATTCATCGTAGTGTCTCACCATCATTTTTCATATTCCTGCTTACAATTTTCTAATTAGCGTCTATACTTCTATAGAAGTATAGCAAAAAGCATAAGAAAAAACCGGCAGTGGTCTTGCCGGTTTAAAGTGGCGGAGAGACAGGGATTCGAACCCTGGATACGGTTACCCGTATACTGCCTTTCCAAGGCAGCCCGATCGACCACTCTGGCATCTCTCCAATTATTATCGTTGGTGGGCCCAGAAGGACTTGAACCTTCGACACGCGGATTATGAGTCCGCTGCTCTAACCGACTGAGCTATGGGCCCAAGATCTTTCTAATGGTGTGGCGTATAATGTACCAAAAGCGGGCTTTTTTGTCAACGGCCAGAAGCGGCGTTTTGGAGCTCTGCGTCGGCCGCTTTGTCGAGAGCGCGGTTGCGGTAGTAGAGGATAAGGTCGATGATGACCATGGCGAGGTCCGCGATGTAGAGGTAGATGACGAGGTCCATGCTGTAGATGACCTTGTGCAGGATACCGGCAATGTAGCCTATGATAACGACATAGGAAAAAAGCGCGCTCTTGCCCTTGGCTGTCCTTGAGACATAGGAATGATAGATCTGAAAAGGCCAGGCGAAGCCGAAGCAGATCAGCATGATACTCTCAAAAATGCTCATATTATCTATTAATCCTCATAAGTCATTGAGTCACAGTTAGGGCGCAAATCGCAAGTTGAACTTTTGATTTGCGCCCTGGGCTTTCGGCTTAATGTATAAACTTAGGAGACCTTTCTACTAAGTTTATACATTAGGATATCAAATTATTTATGAAAATCCCAAGTCAAAGTTTGGATTTACATAATTTATTGTTTGTTTTTGGCCAGGCGCCAGATCATAATACCGCTGGCGATGAGGCCGACGGAGCCGGCCAGAACGTCGGAAATGAGCCTGCCCCGGAAGAGCCAGAGGACGGATTCGAGCCAGAGGGCCAGAAAAGCCAGAGGAATGGTCAATATGACGATGCGGAAAATATTGAGAAGCGCGCCGCCCAAGGGCTTGCCGCAGCCAGTCAGGAAGAAGCCGGAATAGCGGTGGATCTCGAGGAGGCCGAAGCCCCAGGAGATGATGTAAAGACCGTGGCGCATGAGGTCGCAGACCGCCGGATCTTGGGAAAATTGGTGCGCAAGGGTGTCGGCGATAAAGGTTATGACGACCGCGATGACGAGAAGGTAAAGACCGGCGAAAAGGTTGGCGACCTTGTAGATCTGCTTAAGCCTGTCGTAGGCTTTGGCGCCGAAGTTCTGAGCCACCATGGCGGTAAGGCCGAAGCCCACGGACATCGGGATCATGAAGGCCAGTGTCTCAAGACGGTTGACGGCGCCCATAGCCGCCACCGCCACGTCGCCGAAGTGCGCCGCCACTCTTGTGACGACGGTCTGGCCGACAGGGAGAATGATGGATCCGAGCATGACCGGTATGCCGAAGGTGATCTCCTGCTTCCAGTATTTCAAGGTGACGTTCAGCGGCAGAGGGAGCCAGCGCATCAGCTCGTATTTCTTGTTGATCAAAACCCAGGGGAGAATGGCGCCGCAGGCCTGGGAGATGATGGTCGCCAGGGCCGCGCCGCGGATGCCCATTTCGGGAAGACCGAAGTTGCCGAAGATAAGGCCGTAGTCCAGTATGACGTTCAGGCCGGTGCCGGTCAGGATCGCCGCGCTGGCCATCTTGGTGTCCCCTACTACGATCAGGATGTCGCCGCCGAGAAGTCCGACCATGCCGGTCACGCAGCCCAGAAACCAAATGTCCATATATCCGCAGACCATCTCCAGCGTGTCGCCGGCGGCGCCTAGCTTTTCAAAGACAAGGTGCGAATAGCACTTGCCGATGACAGCCAAAAGGAAGGAGAGCAGGACCGCGAGGTAGAAGCCGCTTCTTATTGTCTCCTGGGCTCTTTGTTTGTCCTGGGCGCCTATTGCCTGGCCGGAAAGCGTCATGATGCCGGCGAAGATGCCTCTAAAGATGCAGCCGCAGAGCATGACCACAGGAAGCGTGAAACCCATGGCGGCCAGAGGACCGGTGCCGAGCTTGCCGACGAAGTAAGTGTCAACGACGTTGTAGAAGGAAATGGCGATGGTGCCGATAAGCATGGCCGAACTGGTCTTCAGCATGATCATGCCGATGGAGCCGGTGGTGTAGAAGGCTTTGTTTTCCGGCATTAAAACTCGCCCTCCAGCATAAAGTCGTCGTCAAACTTTTTGATGGTTGTCCAAACTATATGGGGAGATTTTTTCGGCGTCTGGCAAAGGACTTGCGTTATGGGAGATCTCGTTCCGCCCAAAAGCTTGGGCGCGATGAAGACCGTCAATTTGTCCGCCAGTTTCGCTTTGAGGAAAGATGAAAGTGTTTCGCTTCCGCCTTCCACGAGGACGCCGCTAATGCCAAGTTTTGCAAGCGCCTTCATCAGTTCTTTCAGGGATACTCTCTCCCCTTTCGTTTTGATGACGGTGAAGCCGCGGTCCCTTAGTTTTTTTACGTTGTCGGCTTTGGCTTTTTGGGAGACCGCTATGATGATTTTTTCGCCGGGAGTGTTTTTGGTGAGCCTGCCCGTGTAGCTGAGTTTCGCTTCCGAATCGAGCACGATCTTGTAGGGCTGGCGTTCCTTTTTGGTCAGGCGGATGCTGAGGGCGGGATCGTCCGTTTCTACGGTCTTGGAGCCGACGAGAACAGCGTTGTATTTCGCCCTTAGCTTGTGAGCTTCATGCCGGCTTTTCTCGTTGGAGATCCATTTTGCGTCGCCACTTTCCGCCGCCAGTTTTCCGTCCAGGCTCATGGCCCATTTAAGATGAATGAAGGGACGGCCCCAATCCATCCTGGCGTTGAAGACTTCGTTCAGTTCCCTGCAGTCAGATCTATCGGCAACGGTCACTTTGATGCCGGCGTCAGTTAGGATCTTGACGGCGCGGCCGGCGTGCTTGGGATTGGGATCTATAGTCCCTATTTTCACCGCGGCGAATTTGTTTTCTATTATGGCTTTCGTGCAGGGGGGCGTGCGACCGTAAGTCGAGCAGGGTTCCAGCGTGACGTAGATCGTTGCGCCTTTAAGGTCATGGCCTTTCTTTTTGGCGTCCTTGATGGCGCGGATCTCCGCATGGTCGCAGCCCGCGACCTGATGGTAGCCCTCGCCAATAATTTTGCCGCCTTTAACGATGACTGCGCCGACCATAGGATTGGGGGCGCAGGTCAACTCGGCTTTTTTAGCCAATTCTATCGCTCGCTGCCAAAGGGCTTCTTCAGTCATTTTTTACCTCGAAGCCCCAGGCTTTCAGGATCTCTTTTTCTTTGGGAGCGGCGTTCTGAATTATCCCGTGGGAGAACTCCAAGCGCTTGGGATATTTTTTCCTCAGTTCGTCAAAACGCTCCGCCCTTCTTTGGTCGCCCATGTCCAGCGTCAGGCACATCTCGGAATCATCCTTCTCCGGGTCGTAGAGGGCGCTCACGGCCTTGTAGAGGGCCTTTTCACCCGTGAGGCCACTGAGATCTATCTCAACTTTCCCGCCCTCGTCGTAAGGCGCGCGCCAAGTTTTTTCTTTTTTAAGGAAATCGCAGACGGCGGAGTAGATCATTTCCGTGCCGCGGAGCTTGCCGTCCCAGGAATAGCCCGCGATATGAGGCGTGGCGATCTGGGCGCAGCAGAGGATGTCCTTGTCGGGGCAGGGCTCGTTTTCCCAAACGTCGGCATAGAAGTCCAGATCCCTTACTTTCATGAGCCTAACTTTCAGGGGCGCGCTGTCGATGACCGCGCCTCTCGAGGCCTGGATCAGGACCGCGCCTTCCTTGATTTGGGAAAGCTTCTCCTCGTCGATGAGATGGTAAGTCTTGTGCGGGCCCTCCGTCGTAAGGTCGGTGTGCAGCGTTACGATGTCGCAATTTAGCGCTTCCTCGTAGGAGGCGCTCGCGAAGCCTTTGTCGCGCTCCGCTCGCGGAGGATCGCAGAGCACAGGCTTCAGGCCCAGGGCCTCGGAATACTTCGCGACGCGGCTTCCCACTTCGCCGACGCCTATTATGCCGATCGATTTTCCGGACAGCGTTTGCTTGTTGCGGCAGGCGTGCAGAAGCAGAACGGCCATAACCCACTCCGTAACGGAAGTCGCGTTGGAGCCTTTGGCGGCGGCCCAGGGGATGTTGTGAGCCTTCAGAACTTCCTTGTCTATGTGCTCGCTGCCGCTGGTGGCGGTGGCGATGAACTTCACTTTCGGCGCGGCCTTCAGGAAATCCTCATTAACTTTCGTGACGGAGCGGACGCAGATGATGTCGGCGTCCCTGATGGCGGAAAGATCCAAGGGCCTCCCTTGGAAAGTTCTGGCGGTGCCAAGCGTAGAAAAGGAAGCTTGCGCTTCCCTGATGTTCTCATCCAGCGCAATAAGCATAATTTTTTAGGAGTACTTATGGTTGCGCCACATGAAGAAGAGCCCGGCTATAACGAATAGAATATCCGGGAACCAGATGCACAAATACGGATAGAGAGCGTAATTTTCCTTGAAGGTCTCGACCAGAATGATGAGCGAGTAGTGCAGCGCGATAAGGCCTAAACAGATAAGGAAGCCTATGGTCTTTTCGCTTCGGTGCGCTCTGATCCCCAAAGGAATGCCAAGCAGGGCAAAAGCGATGGACGCGAAGGCGTAGGCCGCGCGCTTGTTTATTTCCGTCAGATAACGGCTGCGGTAGTCCATATTGTTGTGGAAGGACTGCAGCCAGGTCTCATGCCATTCTTCGAAAAGTTTCGTCGTTTCGCCTTCGTTGCCGTCTATTTCCTTCAAAGCCGCGATCATCTCTTCGTAGCTCTTTTCGTTGACGGCCGCGACCCAGGCGTCGTTCATTTTCTTGACGCCGACTTTGGAGAGCATTTGCTTGAAGGGTTTCTTGCCTTTCAGTTTTCCCCAAAGAACGTTGCCTTCTTTGATGTCTTTTTTGGCCTGGGCGATGAGTGCTTTTTTCTTTTCCTTCGGCAAAGATTTAACATATTTGTCTTTTTCCTCGGATGAGAGCTGCTTGAAGCCTGGCTCCCTGCGGCAGGCGTTCCGTAGCATCAAGTTCTCGCGGTTCGCGATCATCTCCTTGATGTCTTCCGTAACGAGGCCCTTGGGATCCTTTCTGATCATCTGCGCCGTCTCTTCCTTTATCTGGCGCTTTTTGGGATCGAGATAGAAGTGGATGATGACGCGGCCGGCCTGCGACATAAGGAAGGAGTTGGTGCGGCGCGTGTCTCTTTCCTCGGTAGTCACCTGGCTCAGTTCAAGCTGCAGCTTGGCCTGGGCGCGCTGGTAATGGAGGCGGCCTTCTTTTGCTTTGATGTTGCGATAATGGGTGGAAAGATCCTCTATGAGCTCGATGTCCTTCAGCTCTTCGTCGTGCTTCTCGCCAATCTTGATACGGTAAGGCCCTATCGCCTTGAAGGTGCCCGTCTCTATCAGCGCCATCGGGTCCTCGACGTCGTAGTTGGCGACAAGTTCCCTCTGCTTCTGCTGAGCCAGGGGCAATACGTTGTTGTGGGCGTAAAAAGAAAGGATTGCGATGACGGTCGCCAGGGCGATGGTCGGGAAAGCGATGCGGAAAATGGAGACGCCCGTAGCTTTCATAGCAGTGATCTCACCGTCCGCCGAGAAGCGGCTGTAAACAAGAAGGCTCGCGCCCGCGACCGAGAACGGCAAGGCGTAGCAAAGCACCTGGGCCATCACGATGCCGATGAATTCCAGAATGGTGAGGACGTCGAACTTCTTAAGAACGAGCTCGAAGACCTGCAGCAGACTTCCCATGACCATCATGAAGGTAAGCACGACAAGCGCCATGATGAAGGTCAAAAGAACGGAATTCAGAATATAGAAATTGAGGACCCTCATGCTGAGAGTCTTGCCGAAGACGAGGCCCAAAAAGGACCACTGTTGTTGCTTTTTTTCAGCCATTAAAGAGAGCCCTTAGTGCTTGGGATACCTTTGCTCCTGGGGTCGTACGTAAGGGCGGAGCGCATCGCCCGGGCCGTGCCTTTGAAGATCGCCTCGCTGACATGGTGCGCGTCTTTTCCGGCGCGCGCCGTGATATGCAGATCAAGCCCGGCTTCGACCGCCACGGCCCGCCAGAACTCCTCCACAAGGGAAGTCTGGAAAGTCTTTATGGTCTCCTGCTGCCAATCGACTTTCCAAGCCAGGAAAGGACGGCCGCTGAAATCCAGGGCAACTTCCACCAGCGCTTCGTCCATAGGCAGAAGCATGAAGCCGTAGCGGTAAATGCCGGCCTTGTCGCCCACAGCTTCCTTTAGGGCTTTGCCAAGGCAAATGCCGATGTCCTCCACGCTGTGGTGGTCGTCCACCTTCGTGTCGCCCTGTGCTTTCACCTTGAGGTCAAAGCAGCCGTGCTTGGCAAAGAGTTCCAGCATGTGGTCAAGGAAAGGCACTCCCGTGTCAACTTCGTAATTGCCGCTGCCGTCTATGTCGAGAAAAAGACGGATGTCGGTCTCCGAAGTCTTGCGGACTATTTCTGAGGTGCGAGGTTTCGTTTCCATTTTATTTTATCTTGGCGGCTTCCGCCTTAAGGTCGTTGAGGAATCTGTTGTAAATATCTTTCGCGTTCGGCGTAAGTCCGGAATTGATGACTTCCGTGTCCATGTTCTTTTCGTCTAAGGTGACGGTCGTCACTTTGTTCCAGGCGAAGGGGCGCGACTTGACATCGACCGGCACCAGCCAGCGGACCGGCAGGATGTCGCCGGAAGGCGTAAGCGTATTGTGCTCGATGTAAACGCCGAAAGTACCGGGCTTGATGGAGGGGTTCTTGAAGCTGAAGACGCCGCTCTCGTCCGTCATGACTTTCTCGATCTGCCCCTGGACGATCAATTCGTCCTCTTTGGCGCCGATAGTCTTGATACTCTCTTTCGCCTGTTCGCAGACCTGAGCCGCAGCCTTAGCCACCGCGTTGGTGTCGATGAAAACGCTGGCGTCAAAGGCGGCCGGCTTTTTGTCCTTGGGCTTCTTTGTCGTTTCAGGCTTAACTTCCAGAACATTCATGAGCGCCAGTTCCTCCGGCGAAATGCGCTGGACTTTGTTTACGATCTGCACGGGCTCGTCGCCGATGCCGGCGTACTGCTTCTCCTCGACGCTGTAGTTGAAAGAAGCTTCGTCGAAAGCGAGGCGTCCCTTTTCCTTCAGCGTCTCGAGCTTCGCTTCCCAGAATTCCGCGCCCTTCTCATACATGGACCGCCCGGCCGGCGATTCCGCGGCGCGTTTGCGGCAGTAGAGAGCGTACTCTTTGTAGTTCTTAACGCGTTTTTCTATCTCAGCCTGCTCTTCCTCGGTCAGAGGTTTGCCGGCGTCGGATTCGCCCTTCTTTTCCTCGGTCTCAGGCTTGTTTTCCTTATTGTATTTCTCCAGCGCCTTCTGGGCCTTCTCAGCGAATTCCGACTGAAGCGTGCGGTAAGCGGCTTCAGCGTTGGCTTCCGCAAGTCCTGATTTCTCTTTCTCCAAGGCCGCCAGCTTTGTGTAAGCGTTG
>JAFYIM010000372.1 GCA_017538635.1 bacterium | reverse complement strand
GAGACCGCATCGAAGGGTACGAAAGCCCTTGCGCCTTACTGACCATCCCTGCCGCGGCGGCATTGAAAAAAGTCTGCCTTGAAGCCATGGCGCGGGGGCTTCGCTTGAAAATTTACGACGCTTACCGCCCCCAGCGGGCAGTCGATCACTTCATGCGCTGGTCAAAGGATCTTGCCGACCTCAGGATGAAAAAATATTTTTACCCCGATCTTACGAAAGCGCAGATCATAATCGAGGGCTACATTCTGGAAAGATCGGGGCATTCGAGAGGCAGCACCGTTGATCTTACGCTTTTTGACATGGCAAAAGGGAAAGAGCTGGACATGGGCGGAACCTTCGACTTTTTCGGGAAGGAATCCCATCCGGACTACAAGGGCGTGACAAATGAGCAGCGCGGCAACCGCATGCTGTTAACGGAGCTCATGACCAAACAAGGATTCGTCGGGATAATGAACGAATGGTGGCACTTCACCCTAAAGGACGAGCCATATCCCGACACTTACTTCGACTTCCCGGTGAAGTGAAAAAAAGGCCAAGGAATCGAGTCGGTGAGCCGGTGCTGGGAGATATACGAGGGCGACGCGCTTCTGGAAGCGTACCACGACTTGGAGTGGTGCCGCGTCAGCCATGACGATCGGCACCTCTTCGAGATGCTCTGCCTGGAAGGGGCGAGCGTAGGCCTTCCCTGGCGGACCATCATGCATAAACGGGAAGCCTATAAATCGGCCTTCCACGATTTCGACATCGCGCGCTGCGCAGCGATGTCTGATAGGGAACTCGGTTCGCTTTTAAACGATCCCGGGCTGATCCGCAACCGCGCGAAGATATTTGGCGTGCGGAAGAACGCCCTGGCGGTTCTGAAAATATTGGAGGAATACGGTTCCTTCGATACGTACGTCTGGAGTTTCACGAAAGGGAAAAGGATCGACGGAAAGTGGCGAAACGTAGGGGAGATCCCAGTCGAGAATGAGGTGTCGCGCAGAATGAGCGCGGATATGAAAAGGCGGGGGATGGCTTTCGTCGGCCCCATTATCACTTATTCCTTCATGCAGGCCGTGGGGATAGTGAACGACCACCTTAGGGATTGCCCGAACCGTTAGTTTTGGTTCTCTTTGGAGGCGAGGCGCTGGATCTCCTTGTTGAATTCGGAGACAAGGATCATGTTAAGGCGCTGGGCAGCCGCTAAGCCGATCGGCCCTATGAGCCAGAGTATCGCCGCGCCCGCTTCCTGAATCAAAAGGGCGTTTTTGCCTTTCACGAGGTAAAGCAGATTTTCCTGCATGAGCGCGAAGGGGAGAAGCACTCCAAGAATGACTGGGAAGGTAAGGATAAGGAAAGCCAGCCAGTGGAGCTTCAGAACGTTCATGGTAACGTAGTTCCAGGAGGCGATGATGCCTGTGAAGAAATTGGGCTTAGGCGCCTCCAGGGCGAAGGTCGGCAGGAAAAGCAGTTTGGCCGTAAGAACTGTGAGCAGAGGCCAGATAATGACAAGCATCCAGGCAAGACCGATCATTGCGGCCGTTTGCCCTGAAAGGGAAAAGAGCTTGTAAGCGGAGAAGAAGATCGTCAGGATAAAATACAAGAGCGACGACATTATTATCCAGACAGGGAACAGGGGAAGGGCCATCTTCCAGAATTCCTTGAAACTGACGCTTACGAGAACGCCCAAAGGCACGTTGTCGAAACGCACGTCGGATATCCTTGACCAGACCGTCATCATCTGGGAAACGCAGATGATGGAGACGAAGTTCAGAACGACCAGGCCTAGAATGAACATGTATGGCAGGTCGCCGTAGACGGGCGGGGCGGAAGCTAGGATCTTTTCCCGGCAGATTATGTAGCACAAAAATATAATGAAGGCGGGCAGCCCGCCCAGGAGCAGCGAGGGATAGCGCCGCAGGGCGTAAGCGAGCGAGCTCACGGCCGTGCGGAGGAAGAAGAGGCGTTTGAACATTATCATCATACAAGCCAATTATACCAATTTCGGACTTTTTGCTATAATTAGCTTAGAGGCCCGCCATAGTCGGATCCTCGCCCAACTAACCAAATATGGAGGTTATTGATCATGGAAGTTCTTATTACCACCAAAGGCATCACTGTCAACTCCCGCGACCGCGAATTCATCGAGACCAAGATCCCGGCGGCTCTCCGCTCCGTGGCCTCTGTGACGAAGAACGTAAAGGTCCAAGCCAGCTATGAGGGCAACTATTACAATCTCGAGGCCCAGGTGGAACTCAGCTGGCGCGCGACCTTCATCAAAGCCAACGCCAGCGGCGCCGACTTAAGGACCTCACTTGATACCTTGTGTGATAAGCTCAACGAACAGGCCAGAACCATAAAAGGCAAAATGACCACCAAAGAAAAGGAGACCATCCGCACCTCCGAGATCTGACTTCTCCTTCTACCCGTTAACAAAAACCCCAGGCCCCAAACTTGGGGCTTTTTTTTGCGAGGGAACCTACATATCCCTAAGCGAACTCATGGAGGATGCGAATAAAGGCCATGCACGCGTAATTGTGAGCGAGGGATCATGTAGGTTCCCTCGCAACCATCCACAGCCAAAATTTTGGTAAAATATAACTATATGCGTGAAAGTAAATTGGAATCTATCGAGGTCGGCGAGTTTTTCAACGCGCTCGGCGCCACGAACCATCTGACAGTCGTCTCCGGAAAGAGCGGCATGGCCAGAAAGATCACGACCAGCGAACTGAACCGCCCCGGCATGGCGCTGACGGGCTATTACGACGACTTCGCTGAATACCGCATCCAGGTTTTGGGCTTGGTGGAGGTCGTTTATCTCGCCAAGCAGCCCGAGGAAGTGCAGAGGGAACGCCTAACGCGCCTTTTGCAAATGCACATTCCCTGCGTTATCGTGACGAGGGGCTACGAGCCGCCGCCCATACTTCTGGAACTCTCCGACAAGTACGGCGTGCCGGTGATGGTGACTCCGGACGTTACGATGCCTTTCATGAACCGCGTTTCCAAGTGGCTGGACGAAGTGTTTTCACCTCGCGCCATCATCCACGGCGAACTGGTGGAAGTTTTCGGCGTCGGAGTCCTCATCATGGGCAAGTCCGGCGTCGGCAAATCGGAGTGCGCCCTGTCGCTTGTTTCCAGAGGGCACATTTTCGTGGCCGACGATATCGTGAAGCTGAGGATCTCTGCGGAGGACGGATTGGTGGGAGCCGTGAACGAAAGGAACGGGCACCACATGGAGCTTAGGGGCGTAGGCATCGTGAACGTCATGTCTTTGTATGGCATCAAGGGCGTCAG
>JAFYIM010000371.1 GCA_017538635.1 bacterium | reverse complement strand
CTTCACTTCGCAGGGCCAGTCGGAAGCGCTGGCGTACTCTTTGGCCTGGCAGATGAAAACGCTTAGCAAAACAGCTAAAAACAAAATTGCTCTTTTCATCTTTAGTCCTCCTTTTATATATTAGGTTTATTTCATCCTCTAACTAATTATAGAACTTTTTTGGCATCTTTGGGAAGCTCTATATGACCCTTCCAGCCGAAATGGGGTTCGAAGGGGGGCGTCCTTAAGATCTGTTCTTTGGCCTCTTCGCTCACAAAAATAACTTCAGGCGCTGGAAGTTCCCCTTCCAAAGGCCTTCTAAGAAAGCCCAGTTTATCGGGATCGAAGCCCATAAGCTCCGTTAGAACGCGGTCTAAGGCCTGCGGATCCTCGCCCATGGCAAGCCAGCCGCATTCCTTCCTGTCCGGCGCCAAAGGTCCGTCGCCCTCACCCGCTATAACGGCGTCCACTACGGTCAGATAATGTCTTGCTTTGGCATGAGTCAAAATTGCCTTGTTAAGATCCCAGACCATGCGCCAGCAAGTGTCGTTGCCGTACCAGTTGCCGCTGCGGACCGTGTTTTTTGTATCGCCGTAAAAAAACCGCATAAAGGCTTTCACGGGCCGGAAGCATTCGTTCACAAAACCGGGCAGACGATACATGGCTTTTTTCCAGACAGTCACCAGGCTTCTCTCACTAGCCGTTTTGAAATCGTGCTTTGAGAACTGGTCGCCGCCGGAAGCGGGATCGCCCAGGCGGTAATGCGGAAGATAATTTTTGTCGCCGTTGACGCCCACAAGGTTCTTCATGGCGCAGGTCATGCCGGTCTTCTTGTGCGTCTTCAGTTTCGGGAGGTTTATGAGAACGTCGCATTCCAAAATAGTATTGGAGATGAGATATTCGTGGCGGCCGCCGCTGTGGTGCGCAGCCGTTTTACTTGTGTCATAGTCCGCGCCGTAAAATGGCGCCTTGGAATTCTCAACTTCGCAAAAAGCGCTCTGATCTCTCAGATCGATCTCTTTATATCCCATGGGATCGCCCGGCAGTTCCGTTCTTTTGACTACGATGCCGTCTTTGGCTACCCACTCCTCTTTCCTTAAGTCAAGGAGCGTTACTTTAACGGGGGTTGCGTTTTGATAATGATCGACGACAGCCTTGATGCCGCAGCGTTCCATAGCGATATTAAAAGGCGTGTCGGTCTGCGGCGCTTCCGCAACTATAACTTCGCCCTCCCCTTTCAAAGCGGTTAGGACATGATCGATGACCGCTCTGACAACAGCGCCGTGCGTGACGACCTGCTCCCATTCGTCTGCTTTCCTTTCATGGGAAGCTTTGACCACGTTCGGCTTAATTACGACCTTGTCGCCGGGATTTATCAAGGCGCCGAGATAATTGCCGTCGGGAGCGGGATAAGCCGTTTTTAATAGATCTGTGACGCTCTGGTAAAGCGCATTACCATCCGGACCGAAGGGAGGTTCGGTCGGGTACGACGCCTTTTGGGCGTTCAGGATCACTCTGCGGTCTTTTAGTTTCATTTAGAATTGGCGGCTATCTCTTTTTGCGCCGCCTCGATGAATTCTTCCGCCGACCTTTCCCAAGTGAAGGTCGCAGCCCAAGCTTTGGCTTCCGTTTCCATCTTTTCGAGGCGCTCTCTGTCCTTCAGGAGCGAAATGATCTTTTGGGCCAGGTCAGCGCTGCTGCCCGGTTCGACCAGAAGCCCGGTCTTGCCGTCCACAATGGAATCCCTCAGCCCCTGGACGTTGGAACCCACTACGGGAGTTCCCGCGGCGTTCGATTCGATCACGGTGATGCCCCAGCCTTCCTTTTCCGCCATGGTCGCCGTAATTGTCGCGCGCGCCATAGCCTTCGCTTTCTCTTCTTCCGAAAGGAAGCCCAGGAAACGGACGCTTTTTTCTACTTTTGCTTCCTTTACTGCAGCTTCGATCGTGGGAAGGTCGTCCCCTCTTCCGCCTATCTCAAGCATAGCGTCGGGAAATTCCTTCAGGATCAGCGGCATGGCTTTCACGATCAGATCGACCTGCTTGTAGCGCTTTAATCTTCCGATGTAGCTTATCAGAGGATATTCGCTTTTTAGGGCCGTGTTGTTTTTGAAGAGCTCATGGTCGATGCCGGCGTATAAGAGCGCCGTCCTGTCCGCAGCGTGCCCCATCCTGACAAGTTCGTCGCGGGCGCTGGGAGAGTCCGCAAAGATTAGTTTTCCTTTGTAAACTTCCGGGATCCTAAGTTCCCTTTTAATGATGTAATCGGCGACGAGTTTGGGAAGCTCCTTGTAAAGCGTCTTGCCGTGGATGTGAAGGGAGATCCCGACGAGCGGTTCAATTACATACTGCGGCGTGAAAAGCGGGATCTTCGAGATGTCGTCCACGACGATGTCGAATAATCCTTTGAGATGCTTTTGATAGTAACGCTTGAAAGCGTAATGGAACAAATAACGATTGCCGATCCTTATTGTCTTTATGCCGTCGATGACTTCCTCTTTTGGAGCGCCCTTGTAAGCATGCGCCACCAGCGTCACGTCGTGCCCCATGGAAGCGACGCGGCGGAAGATCTCATGCATATGGATCTCCGCGCCGCCCGCTTCAGGGTTTTTTATGCAGCGCCAGTTGACGACCAGTATTTTCATCAGCGCTGTTAATTGTTGAGGATCTCTTGGATGGCCTGGCCCCAGATCTCGTAAGCTTTGCTGCTGAAGTGGATCTGGTCGGGTGACATTTCGGCGGAAAGCGTTCCGTCCGGCTCCAAAAGCTCATCATTGCAGTTGACAAAGAAAGTTTTGTCATTGGTGACCAGCTTCTCAAGCCCTTCGTTGATCGCCTCTATCCTTGCCCTCGCGGGATCATTTCTGGAGGCGCCTCTCGGAGGCACTGCCATAATGATGATCTTGGAGGCCGTCTGCTTGGATCTCGCCTCAGTTACAAGATCCTTATAGGCATCAATGAATTCCTCAGCGGTGATCTCAGAATCCACCAGCCCGGCCTGCAAAACGACGAGGGCGGGACGGAAAGCGGAAAGGCAGCTGTACCTGGCGCGCCAGATGATCTGGGCAAGCGAATCACCGTTGATGCCGGCATTGTTCACACGGCGGGAGCCAAAACATTCTTTTGCGGCCTCAGCGCCCTGTTCTTCCCAGCCTTTGGCCAGATCGTCGCCCAACAAGACAACATTGGGACGAGTGGTGGTCGTGCCTATGGCGGACCTGATCTCAAAGACCCGGTCAAACCACCACGGTTCGCCGAAGCGGGAAACAGGAAGTTTGTAGCTCGGCGTTTCCTCCGGGAAGAATATGGGATTCAATAGCTTATTGATGTTCTTGACCCAGACTTTGTAGCCCTTTGTGTTCAGGTGTATTCCGTCGTAGGAAAAATCCTCGCCGAAATTGCCGTCTATGTCCATGACCTGGCTGTTGATCTCATAATAGGTCGCGCCAAGCGGCTCGCAAAGGCGGCTCAGGGCAGCGTTCACGTTGAAGTTCCTGGTCCTTCTCTGATCGTTGGGCGTGCGCCCGCAGGGAAGGATCGAGAAGACGAAGATCTTCGTCTCGGGGCAGCGTTCCTTAATGGTGTCAATTATGCTGCGGATGCCGAGGATCGTGTCGCAGGGCGGCTCCTCGTCTTCGGTGAAATCGAGGGTGTTGTTGGCGCCGACCATGATGAGGGCCGCCTTGGGCGGCTCGTAACCATCCAATTCGCCGTTCTGGAGACGCCAGAGAACGTTCTCCGTCCTGTCGCCGGTATAGCCGATATCTATGGCGCTCACAGGTTCCTTCTGCAGGTACGCCCTGAAGGGCTGCAAGCCTTTGCCGTTTTCCTCCCACATCTGGGTGACGTCGTCGCCGATAAGGAGGAGCGGAGCTCCTTTCTCTTTCAGATCGATGCATTTCTTCTCAAAGCGCTGGCACCACCAGGAGGATGGGTCAGTGCTCTGGGGTGTCGGGGTGGCGGCCCTAACGCCGGCCAGAAGCTCGCCCGACAGTAAAATAATTAAGAGCAAAAATATCTTTTTCATATCAGTTCTCCTATTGGCTGAGCCTTAAAGATTGGATTTTAAAAGGGCTCCCCAGGCTTCGTAGCCTTCCTTGGTCAGGTTGACGCCGTCGGCTGAATACTTCTCGGGAAGATTGCCGGCTTCATCAAGCAAGACGCTTGCGGGATCGACGATCTTAACGCCGCCTTTTTCTATGCCCCTTAATAATTCGTTGGTCTCTTCGGCCCATTTTCTCAGGGCGGAATCTTTCTCCCTGCCCATGGGAAGGATCGGAGTCAAAAGTATCTTGGCTTTTTTCTGCTTGTCTTTCGCCGCTTCGACGAGCGTCGTTATGCCGGCGGCGACTT
Organism: bacterium; assembly: GCA_017538635.1. The sequence continues at coordinate 124 of JAFYIM010000371.1, read as the reverse complement.
CCACGGGAGTCTTGTTGGTGTTGGCGTTGCCGGCGCAAACGATCAGATCGTCGGCCGCGAATCCGTTCAGTTCGCCCATTTTCGCGCGCCACAGAACGTTCTGCAAAAGGTCGCCCTGGAAGGT
>JAFYIM010000038.1 GCA_017538635.1 bacterium | reverse complement strand
GCGCAATCGTGAACACCATGCCGACCGAGCAATCAGCCTGACTTTTCTCTTCGCGAAGAATTCTTCGCAAGGGCAAATTTTATAGCGGAAGATTCCATAGACCCCTAAGCGAACTCACGGAGGATGGCGGGGTAGGGAACTTGAGCGCGTAGTCCGTGAGCGCGGGGTCTATGGAATCTTCCGCGACGATATCGTCAGGCTGATTGCTCGGTAGGCATAGTATTGATGATTGCGCCGGTCGGGCAGTTCGCCACGCAGGTCCCGCACATCGTGCACTTCTTCTTGTCAATCATGGCCACCAGGCCGTCCATCGATATCGCTTCGGCCGGGCAGTTCTTCACGCACTTCTGGCAGCCGATGCAGGCGGTCTGGCAGAATTTTCTCTTGACAACGGGCTTGTCCTGGGAAGCGCAGGCCACTTTGATTGAGCGGGAGACCGGGCCTATCGCTATGACTTTCTTGGGACAGGCTCTAGCGCAGCTTCCGCAGCCGCCGCAGATCTCGGGATCGATGACGGGTATTTCGCCGGGCTTTATTGAGATGGCGCCGAACTGGCAGGCTGAAACGCAGTCGCCGAGTTTCAGGCAGGAGAATTTGCAGTCAAAGGGGCCCAAGGCCGGGATGGCGGCCTGGGCGCAGGTCTTCGGGCCGTTGTAGTCGGTCTGCAGGGAAGAGTGTCCCTGGCAGCGGATGTAGGCGATGGATTTTTCAAAATCGCCCAGTTCCTGTCCCATGATGGCGGCTATCTTCGCGGCAACTTCCTTGCCGCCGGGCGCGCAGTGGTCAAATTCCGCCTTGCCTTCGGCGACCGCCGAAGCGTAGGCCGAGCAGCCGGCGAAGCCGCAGCCGCCGCAGTTGGCGTTGGGCAAAACTTCCATTATCGCTTCCACTCTAGGATCAGTTTTGACCGCAAATACTTTCGAGGCAATGGCTAAGCCTATGCCGAAAATGAGGCCCAGGCCGCCCATGCAGATAAGCGCGTACAACATAATTCGTTCCCTTTGTTTGATTCAGGTGAAATTCTATCAGAAAGGAATTGGGAATGCAATTTGAAGGGGGCTTTTGGTTTGACACCCGGCCCTATAATAAGGTATAATATCTTTAATAATCACTTAAGGAATATCTATGAGGATCAGCAAATTATTTTCCCTTCTGGTTTTTCTTATTTTCCTGAGCGTCCCTTCTTTGGCGGCGCCTTCGGCTGCCGCCGAGGAAGCGGTCAACAAGGCCTTGAAGACGGCCGACAAGGCGCTGACGGCGGCCATCCCGCTTTTGGAGAATGCCGAGAACAACTATCCCTTCCATCCGGCGAACATGGAAGTTTTGTATCAGCTCGCCATGGCTTATGTGGAAGTGGGGCGCTACGACGACGCCAACAAGACTCTGGACAAGCTTTCCAAGCGCTACGGCAAATACGCCGACACCATCCAGCGCGTGGACGAGGCTAAAGTCGCCAAGGCGCACGTATTGGTCGCCCAGGGGAAGTACGATGAAGCGCTGGCGCTGGTCCAGAAGTTCTTAAGGGAAGTTCCCAAGAGCCCGGCCAGAAACTCCGCCTACCTTGAGTACGCCAAAGTTCTGGTCAAGAAAGGCCGCTATGACGACGCCAAAAAGCAGATCGCGGACTTCACCAAGAACCCCAACAATGAGCTTTTCATTCCCTCCTCCTATGTTCTGGCTGAGATCTTCGTCAGGAACGGCCAGCCCGAGGAAGCGGAAAAGATGATGCGCAACATTTTGAAGACGAACAACAACAAGGACGTGCGCATCGCCACTTTCTACAAGCTCGGCGAGATATACCGCGGATGCAGCAACTACGTAGGCGCCATCAACGTTTACCGCAGGATCAAGACGCCCGGCAAGAAACCGGACGAAAAAGCCCAGAACGCCGGCATCCTTTGGGAGATCGCGCAGACTTACGAACAGCTCGGCCACTTTTTGGAAGCGAGGATCGGCTTCGAAGGCATCATGCGTTTGTATCCGGAAGTTGAGTTCAGCACGCAGGCTTGGTTCAGAAGCGTCCAGAGCGACATTTCCGCCAAGGATTTCAAGCGCGCCGAGAACTCTTACCTTGAGTTTATCAAGAAGCATCCCGGCAACGACGTCGCCGCGCCTATGAGTCTCGTCCTGGCCCAGGGGCTTCTTGAGGACAATCAGCCCGGCGAAGCGGTCAGGAATCTGAAAGCCGGCCTGGAAGAGTACAAGGAAGGCGAAGTAGCCGAGAACATGTATTTCCTCCTGGGCGACGCGCTCCTAAAAGACCAGAAATACAAAGAGGCCGAGGAGGCCTTGAAGCAGTTCGCGGAAAAATTCCCCGAGAGCACGCTGGTGCCGCAGAGCTACGTCCGCTTGACGGAAGGCTACATCGAGCAGAAGCGTTATCAGGACGCGCTTGACTTCCTCCAGAAGACTATCGATGAGTTCCCGGATTTTGCCAAGGAATACAAACTTGAAGAGTATGTGCATGAGATCAAGCTAGCCTATGCTACGGCGGAAGCGGAGGCCAAAAACTTCGAAAAGGCCGCGGAGCTCTGCGCGGAAGTCACGCTGCCGAGGCTGAAAGAACAGGCTCTGTATCTGCAGGCCGACATGTGCGTGAAGCAGGGCAAAGTGGAAGAAGGCGTGGAAGTCCTGGAGAAGATGCTGACAGAATTTGCGGACAGCGACCTGCAGGCCGACATCCTGATGACTTTGGGCGGCGTCTATATGTCCGAACAGAAATACGACAAGGCTAAAGAGACCTTCGACCGCGTGCTGGCTCTTGATAAGGAAGCGGCTGAGAAGTCCAAGCCGGTCGCCATATTGCAGAAGGCTTTCTGCTCCTACTATGCCAACGACATGGCCGGCATGAAAGAGAATCTCGACAAGATCCTGAAAGATTATCCCAAGTCTCCGGAAGCCGGCGACGCACTCTACCG
>JAFYIM010000370.1 GCA_017538635.1 bacterium | reverse complement strand
TTCTGCTTTTTGATCGGCGTTATCCAGAGGATGCCGTACATGGCGGCTTTCCTCTTCGTTTTCTTCCTCTACGAACTGATCGAACTTCGGAAAGAAAAGCAGGCGCTTCTTAGGTTCCTTTTGCAGAGCGCGGTCTTCCTTTTCGTAGGCTTACTTATCTCAGCGATCCTTATCGTTCCCGCCGCGGAATATTACGGCAACAGTGCGCGTCCCGACCAGGACATCTACAAGAACACATCCGACCAGGCGAGCTGGTACTTTTTCCTGACCAACATCATTCCTGATCTTTTCGGCCGCGTGAAAGCTCCCGGATCAGGTAACGACTGGAATCTTTTCTGGGGAGGGGATTCTTGGCACATCGGCCAGTTCTGGCAGTATTGGTGCCGCGTTTCTTACACCGGACTTTGGCCTTTTCTTGCTCTGCTTTTGATCCCCGTTTATCTGAAAAAGCATTTCTCTCTCAAAGCCCTGATATTTTTCCTGATCGCCGTTATCGCGGTCCTCTACATCTACGGAATTGAAAATCCTTTCCAGTATTTCCTGGCTTACCTCATCAAGCCGCTGAGGAACCTGAGGATCCCCGTCAGATACGCTTACTTTATCTCGCTGCCAGTCAGCATTCTTTTCGCCTTCACTTTCGATCAGTTCTGGCCAAAGGAAAAGACCGAGATCAAATCTGGCTTCTGGCTTTTCCTCTTCGCAAGCCTTTTTATTATCGGGCTCGCCACGGTCATTGGCCTTAAGAAAGTTCCCGACAACGCCATTACGAAAGCTATTTTCAATTTCGCGGTCTTAAGGCAGTACGTCATCTTCATCATCGGCATCGCGCTTTATCTTTTGGCCTGCAAAAAAGAGCAGACTATTACCAAGTGGGCTTTCGCCGCGCTCGTCGTTTTCGACCTTGTTTCCTTCGGCGGCGAGATCAACGCTTCTCCGACTTCCGCGGCGGAAAACAACGCTTCCAATCCAGTTTCCATGGCCTTAAAAGGCGACCAAATCGCAAAAGGTCCGAACGGCCGCTGCCGCTACCGTTGGGACGCCGTGCAGGCCTCACAGAAGACCGTTATCTGGGGGCTGGATTCCGTCAATGGCTACATCATGACAAGGACCTCTTGGGAGCAGCCGCTCTGGAGCGCCAGAAAGCAGGGCGAAAATAGTCGTAAGCGTTTCGACGAGATCTTCAACATCCGTTACGACCTCAACAATCAAACGAGGCTTCCCGCTGAAAAGATCCCGAAGTGGGCCAGAGGCTTCACCAAGTACGGCATTTTTGTCAAGGATAATATCTTCGCCATGCCGAGAGCCTGGTTCGTTCCCACGGCAGTGAGGGAAGACGCTGACCCCGCTTCCATTGTCATGTCGATGGATTTCGAGCCTTCCCGCAAAGTCGTTATAAGCGGCTCTCCCGTTCCCGAAGGTCTTTCCGGCGAAGCGGGGGAGGAAGGCGATTTCGGAAAAGTTACTCTTACTGATTACGCTCCGCAGGAGATCAAAGCCAAAGTGAATGCCAAGGTTCCGGGCTATGTGGTCTTCAGCGAACTCTATTATCCCGGCTGGATCGCCAAAATAGACGAAATGCCGGCTGATATTCTCCGCGCCGACGCCGCTCTGAGAGCGGTGCTTGTGGATGCGGGCGAACACACAGTAACGCTGCAAGCGAAAATAAGCCACCAGACCGCGCTGCTCATCTGCTACGCAGTTGGAATCGTTATCTTCCTTGCCGCCGCCATCTATAGAACATCACTTTTTTTCATAAACAAATCTTGAGGAAAAAACCATGAAAAAACTGCTTTTTCTCTCCCTTCTCATCCTCTTCGTTTTAAGCTTAGCCGGCTGCGCCATGCAGGATTCTCTTGACGCCGACGCGCCCAACAACCACATTTTCCGCGACCCCGACGCCCAGAGCGTTGTGATCCCCGAGGCGGAATGAAATTTTTTGCAGGCCCCGAAGGAATAAATTTTTACTCCTAACTTATAAGGATCGTTCTCCTTGCTTTCTTATGAAAACAGTTTCCTCTGTTCTTCTGATCTTGGCGCTGTTTGCTGTTCAGCTGGTTTTTGCAGCTAAACTGGGAAAAAACGACTATTTAAACGAACATGACCTTCCGGTAGTAATAGAAGTCCCGTACTACGAAAACGGTCGTAAGCAGAAACAACCGCTTGAATTGATCCTTCAACCTGGCGACCTCTACAAAGGAAGAAGCGGACAAAACGCTCTCATTTACGAAAAATACGGGCTTGCAGAAAAAAACTTTGCGGAGTTTGTCAAGGAAGGGGCGCCCCCTTTGGAAAACCGCCGGAACGCCAGTGAGAAAGAGAACAAGAAATACGAAAAATATTTGGAAGAGCTGAAATCTGAAAAGATGCCGGAGGAATGGGTTAAAAGATACCGCACTTATTTCTCTGGTGAACTGGAAAACATTGAATGTAAGATCAACGAACAGCTGAAATATAAAGAACGCAGCGCTTATGACGAAAAAAGGCTCGAATACCTGGAAAAAAGCCGCGCTCTGTTTCAAAGCATCGCTTCCCGCATTGACGATCTTGAAGATCCTGCTTCTGACCCTGATCAGGACGGACTCGACAACCGTACGGAATACGCCAGGGGTACAAATCCCTTCCTAAAAGATTATATTTCAGCCTATCCTAAGTACTACGAAGTTGTCTATGACCATAGCCCGGTGGTCACCGGCGTCTTCTATCTTGTGAATTCTTTCAAAGAACCAGTCGAGGTCAAATGGTTTAACACTCTGAACCGCTATTCTGATTTTTACAAGTTAAACATTAACCTAAACGGTCAGGAGGCCCCTCAGATGACCATGACTCTCCCGCCTGTTTCCACAAACAGATTGGATTGTTTTTTCAACGCTGAAGCTTCCCCTAAGTTTTTTGACGATGCCTACGAAATTGATTTTTATGACGTCACAAACGAATACGAAGGAGCACGTTTTAGCGTAAGATTCCACAGCTACGATGACAACAGCAAGCCCTTGACCAGCCCGGAGATCACAGATCCGGAAAGCGGCTCGCTGTTATTATGCAAGGACGAAATTACTTTCCGCTGGGTCGAACCGGAAGGAAAAGCGATGAAGAAGGACCGCTATGAGCGGATAAACTACAAATTGCAGTTCATCGATCCTTTCAGCAAAGATGGCGAAAAAGGCGGAGGAAAATACAGCGGTTCTACCGTAAAAAAACACTATAACTTTGAAGCAAATTATTTTAAGCCTGGGATCTATTTCTGGAGAGTCAACAAGCAGGACCGTTTCCATGATTCTGCAGTTTCCCATTGGAATTGGATGGCCTTCGGGAAAGAAATAGCGAAGCCCAATCTTCCTCCCCAGGGAGATTCGCAATTGAGGAGCGAATTTACTTTAAGATCTGGCGATGTCCGCAAGCACTTTGTTTTCGACTTAACCGAGGGAGTCCCTTTCAAATATGACATTTATGGCAGGAAAGGAACGCATTTCCTTTTTCCTCTTCCAGATGGGCTGTCGTATGTTCCGCGTGAAAATGATGAAGACAGACATCTCATATCAGGCACGCCGGAGAAGGTTGGCAGATATACCAATTTGTTCGTTTGTGTTGCACGAACAATTGGGGATAACGACATAACGCTTACCCAAAAATATATATTCGTCGTTCATAATGACAGGAACAAATGTTTGTCAAGATCGTTTTATAATGCGACGAAGAAAGCGGTCGTGCATGATCTGACGGTGATGATTCCGTTTGAATACGCGGCGAAAAATATTCATGATGAATTTTATCGCCAAAATGATCTGGTGTTAAACGAGAATGCTGATGCTGGTTTCCTATATCAGCTGCCTGACGGGCTCGAAGGAAAACGCATGGAAAACGGTGATTTCGTCATCTCAGGGACGCCTTTGAAGGGTGGAACTTTTACCAATGTTTTTACTGTCAAAAATGGAACTGTTTCTTCAGAGGAGAAGCATATCTTCAGGATCAAGGACCTTAATGAACCGATCCCCGAGAAAAAAAGAAAATTTACCGAGCCGAAAATGTATTTCTGGTCAAGCAATATGTCAGAAGTGAATCACTCGTGCTTTTTTGGCGTGCAGGTGAGTTATTTTCTGAAGTATGACACGCCCAAAATACAATGGAACGATTTTGTCAATGAAGGCAAATATGAGTTGTTGGGAGAATTGCCGAAAGGATTGAAGATCGACATATGTAAGCCGCCGCCAGGTATGGACGCAAACAAATTCAATCCAACCTGGGCGATTTGCGGAGAGCCTTTGGAGGCGGGTGTTTTCACAAATTATATCCAATACACCGAGGGCGAGAAAGTTCGCAAGGTAAGACATATTTTCAAGATAAAAGAAGAGCCGGCAGTTTGGTATAAATAAAATTGCATAGGAAGGACTTTTGCTATAATTTCTTCATATGATAAAGACCAGTTTGACAGTTGAGGAGACGGAAGAGATCGTCGAAAAGATCGCCAATTGGAGCAAGAAGTACGACTTGCCCGCGGCGACGACTTTCCTTTTCGAGGTCAACCGTCCCATCGCGCCCATCACCGCCCACATTCTGATTGGATTCGGGGGGATACTGAACACGGTGATGCCGCTCGACATGCGGGATCTTGGTCTTTTTTTGCTGGATGATTCCAATACGCTGAGGCTTGAGGAGAGGATAAAGGAGTTGGCCAATTAGGTATGAGTAAAGACACTGAGAAATTGGAAGTGATGCTGGCGACCGACTGCGGCAGCACGACCACCAAGGCTATTTTGGTCGTCCTGACCGAGGAGGGCTACCGCCTGGCGGGGCGCGGCGAAGCGCCCACGACGGTCGAGGCGCCCTTCGACGACGTGACGGTGGGCGTAAAGAACGCGGTCGAGGAATTGGAGGATATTACAGGACGCCGGCTTTTGGATGAAAACAGGAACCTGATCTGCCCCAGGAGGGGCAACGACGGCGTTGACGCTTATTTTTCGACCAGTTCCGCCGGCGGGGGACTGCAGATGGCCTGCACGGGCATAGTGGGCTCTATTTCGGGCGCCAGCGCGGAAAGAGCGGCCCTGGGCGCGGGCGCCATCGTTATCGACACCATTTCCCTCGACGACCCGAGGGAGAATTACGAAAGGATAGAAAGACTCAGGCACATCCGCCCCGACATGATATTGATGGCGGGCGGCACAAACGGCGGCTCCAGAAGGCACGTTGAGATGATATCGGAAATAATCCGCGCCGCAAAGCCGCAGCCGAGGTTCGGGCAGGGCTTCAACCTGCCGGTCATTTTCAGCGGCAACGTGGAAGCGAGAGACGTGGTCGAGGATATGCTGGGCGGAGTGTGCTCCATAAGACACGTCAACAACGTCAGGCCCGACCTTAACAGGGAAGACGTGGTGGAGGCGCGCCAGGCGATCCACGACCTCTTCTTGGAACACGTCATGCAGCAGGCGCCTGGCTATCCTAAGCTGATGGAGATCACGTCCGCTGACATTATGCCGACGCCGACGGCGGTGGGCATCATAATTCAGGAAGTGGCCAAGGAAAGGAATCAGAACGTCCTGGCGGTCGATATCGGCGGCGCCACGACGGACGTCTTCTCCGTTTTCGG
>JAFYIM010000369.1 GCA_017538635.1 bacterium | reverse complement strand
TAGAGCGCTCCGTTTTTGTCAAACGCTTCCTTGAAAGCCTCGTGCGTAAAAAATAGCTTGGCTTCCGGTTCGCCGCTGACGGCGCTTTTTTTGCAGGCGGTCAGGGAAAGGAGAATGATCAGCAAGCAGAGCCTAAGCATCGGTTCCCTCCTCCGACAGCTTAACTTCTTTCTCGTACCCGAAGGCCAGCCTTATGACGAGGTAGGGAACGGAAAGCACGCTCAGAACGTAGAAAGGCGCCGACAAAGGGGCGTAGCGCTGCTGGATCAAGAACAGGATCGCAAAACAGCAGACGGAAAAGACTCCGCAGGCATCCGGGGAACGCAGCTTGCCCAATTTATACATAACGAAAGCAAAGGCCGCGCAGACAAACGGAGCAACGGGAGCCCATTTGACCAAAAGGGCGGCGTCTTCGCTGAAAGCCTGGTAAGCCGCCAGGCCGTTTGAGACAAAGAAGCGCATCTGAATGCCGTAGATCTTCAGAACGAAAGGCGCGAAAGCCATGATGGCAAGGGCGTAAACGCCGAGCGCCAGGCCCAGGTGCGGGATCCTGACATGGAAAAAGGTCCTGTCGGGATGCTGATTGAAGATCCTGTCCAGCATCCTCTTCAGATATTTGACGAATTTTTCCCTGAGATCCACATGGTTGGGCATGAGGATATAGACCGTTCCCATCACCGCGACCAAGGCCAAACAACGCAGAACTATCGTGAAGAAAGTCCGCATATGCATGTCGCGCTGAATGGTGAACGAGTAGATCATAAGCGAAAGGACCGCAAAAGTTACGCCCGCCGCTATGACGATGCCGAGAAAAACGTAAACGTCCTTGATATGGCTTTCACCTTTGACCAGGATCCTCGGCTTAATGTCGGAATACAAAAAATAAGGCGACCTGTAATGTTTCGGAATAATGGCGTACCTTATGAGAAGCGCCGCCAATTGCGCTCCGAACCACCACTGCAGCAGCACCGTCTCGGTGAAGAAGCAGTTGAAGAGCATCATGATGGAGGAGAGAAAGTAGAGCGCCCAGGTAAAATATGTGTTGAATTTAAGCGCGGAAAGAAGCCTGTCCCAGTTGAAGAGGACCAGAGCCGCCGTGAAAGCGCAGTTGGCCCAGTTCTGCAGCGGCATGCAGGCCAAAAGAAGAGACGCCAAAAGCCCCACATAGCAGTTGATGCAGGCCGCCCCGACTCTGTAGACCATGATGCAGGCGAGGGCCGCGCCAAGAGCGTAGACAAAATAGACGCCCCTGGTGTCGGGCAAAGCGTCGTCGTGGTGCATGGCGTAGAACGTCATCTGCTCGAGCCAGGAAGCGGAGTGCCTCAAGCAGCACTTCGTGACGGACAAAAAATCCTGTTCGGCGGCGTAGGGGATGGAAAGGCCGCTGTTCATGAGCATATTGGGCGTCACCGGCTGGAAACGCCCGGAATAGCAGCGCCAGAAAGCGAACGCCGCAAAGACAAGCGACAGTCCGATCAAGGCATAGGTCTTCCAACCTACTGAACGCATCTGATCTCCAATTTTTGCAACCCTAAGTTGCGGTCCAATCCCTTGCCCTCGTCCCTGTCGTTGGTGAAGCGGAGAGTAAAGAGCGCAGGCGTTTTTCTAACCTGGAACTCCATTTCGTAAGGCTGGAAACGGCGGTCTTCAGAAATGACTCTGACACTCTTGGTCTCGTCGTCAAGCCAGATCTCGGCCTTGCAAGCCGGGTCGAAATTCACTTCTTTGGCCTTCTCGTGATCCGCACCCTCGTCCCTGGCGTAGAGCGTCATAACGTATTTGCCCTCCGGAAGCCAGAGATATCCCGAGACGCTGCGGCCGTTCAGCATGATTATCTCTTCGCTGGTCCTCTCGACCTGGGCGTCCTCCATGGGAACAAGCCAATAGTTGCACGGCATCACGTACGTTTTCGTCTCGTCCTGCTTGAACTGCCCGGCTAGGAAGGCCGCGTTGGGATGATCGGGATAATTGAAGCTGAAGGTCTGAAGGTAATTGCGCGAAAGCACAAGATTGCCGGAAAGCGCGTGCAGTTTGGAGAGCAGATAAAGCAGATAATTGTTCTTCTGGGCTCCCTGCATGACGCTTACGAGATTCTGCGTGACGGAGCCGGTGGCAAAACGGTAGTTCTTGTCGAGGGAATCGATGTAAAACGTGGCTTTGAAAAATTGCGTGCTGCCGATGCAGGCCCCGACCATGGCCTCGGTCTCGATGCTGCGGCGGCTCTTCAGTTCATCGCCCGCGGCCTTCCCCTGTTCCGCCCACTTGCGCTCGCCGGCCAGATACCCTAATTTGTAGACCTTGGCGGCCTCCTCGTCGCAAAGAGAGAAAGCCCGCATAAGTTTGTCATAAGAATCCCGCTCTTTCTCGGCAACTCTCAGGCGGTTCATGTCGCGGGTCAGGAAACGGGTGTCCTTGACGGCCACGCCGATTCTGGCGCCGCCGAAAACAACAGCATAAGCGACCAGGACGACAAAAGAAACAGCGACGATCTCAAAGCTCAGTCTGAAGCCCCTGTCCCTTGCCGTATCGTTTTTCCCGGAATCATGAGCCCCCGGCGCGCAGAAACGCGCCAGAGCAAAGAAAACGACCAGGGCGGCCACGGGCTTCACGCAGGTTAGGATCACATAAAGCAGGGGATTCCCGTTCCTCAGCATTCCGATCGTTTCCGCCGCCGCCAGGAAAAGCAAGACCAGAAGCACCACAAAGTAGGCCAGCCATTCGCCCAAGGGGATCTCCTTGGCAAAATTTTTGAAAGCCTGGCGGTTAAAAAGCAGTTTGACAGCGATCGTTGCGAAACAAAGGAACGCGAAAAACATGACCAGCACGGCGTAAACATACCTTAGCGGCGCTATTTCCTTGGCGGGGTCGATCCCTCCGGAGGTCAAAGGGTCGCAGGCGTAGATCAAAAAGGCGAGACACAATCCGAAGACCGCCCTGCGCCACAAAGCCCTGGAGAAATCCTTCCTGTAGACGAGAAGGAGGGAAAGAATGAAAATACCAAGGACCGCCAAACGCACATACTCCTGGATGTTCAGGAAATAGATGCAAGGCAGAGATGCCAGAATAATCGCCAGGATACTGGTCAGGCAGAGAGTGCGGCTCTTGTTAGTCATGTCGGCTCCTTAGCTCTTCTTTTCGTTATCCTTGTTTTCCTTGTTCTCTTTGCTTCCAGCCTTGGCCGCTTCGCGCTCTTTGAGCATTTTCTCGTAAGCTTCCAGAGCCTTGCGGCGATTGTCGGCGGGATTGGCGGAAGCGGTCTTGACTTCCTTCTTCTTGTCGTCGTCGCTTCTGTAAGCGCTTTGATAGGCGCTCCTGTAGGCGCTCTTGTAAGCGCTCTTATAGGCGCTTCTGTAAGAGCTGCGGTACGCGCGGTAGGAGCGGTAGTAAGAGTAGGTGTAACCGTAGCGGTAGTAGCCGCCGCGGCTGATGTCGACGTTGTTCAGAATGATGCCCAGGACGTTGATGTTGATCTTCTTCAACTGCAGCACGCAGTTCTTGACCTGATCCCTCGGCGTTCTGTCGCCGTTGGCCACCAGGAGCGCCGCGTCGGTATGCTGGGCAATGATGGCGGAGTCTGTCACGACCATGTAAGGCGGAGCGTCGATGATGACTCTGTCGTAATGTTCGCCGGCCCATTTGATCAGTTCGCCGAGCCTCGGGGAGTTCAGAAGCTCGACAGGAACAGGCGGGGTGTGGCCGGCGTTGATGATGTCAAGGTTCGCCATAGTCGTTTTGCTGACAAGGTCGCCTATTTCTTTCATGCCGACCAGGTAAGCGGAAAGGCCGCCTTCGTTCTCAATGCCGAAGATCTTGTGCACGCGCGGACGGCGCATGTCGGCGTCTATCAGGAGGACCTTGTCGCCGGCCGCCGCCATCACCTGGGCGACGTTGGACGCGGTCGTCGTCTTACCTTCGCTCATGGCCGAGCTGGTGATGACCATCGTCTTGATGGGCTTGGAACTTGAGAAGAGGATGTTGGTCCTGATGGACTGATAGCTCTCCGTAATGATGCTCTTGGGATAGAATTCCACGATGCGCTCCAGTTCCTGGACGTTGTTGCTCTTCAGCATCTTGGGGACCGTGCCCATGACCGGCAGATGAATGAAGCGCTCGACGTCGTCAGGCGTCTTCAACGTGTCATCCCAATATTCCAGGAAGAACGTTAAGCCAAGGCCCAGAAGCAGGCCGATAACCAAGCCCATGATAAGGTTGTTGACCGCGTTGGGCTTGATGGGCGAAGTCGGAGTCTCGGCGTAGTCCACAATGCGCACGTTGTAGTTTTTCATATTGCTGCCGAGGGCGAACTTGGAGACCAGGGCAAGAAGATCGCTGTACTGGCTGCGGACAGATTCCACCTGCATCTCGCGGACCTTGACGTTCTTTAGGATCTCGTCTAAAGAGACGATG
>JAFYIM010000037.1 GCA_017538635.1 bacterium | reverse complement strand
CTGGTCGTTACGCCCTGCTGAACTACCTGAAGATCGAATACCAGGCTCCGGAACCGGGTTTCATCGCCCTGGCTCTGCTTCTTGGCCTTGCTTTCGTTCGCAAGATGAGATAAGGCTGAAAGCCTGATCTGGTTTAATATAAACGGGACGTCAAATATTGGCGTCCCGTTTTTTTAAGGAACACTTATGAAAAAGATTCTTTTGTTATTGCTTTCTGTCTTCTGCTTTTCAGCGCTTTTTATTTCCGCGGAAACGACGGTCCTGTGGGAAGGACTTTTTGACGAGTTTCAGACGGAAGATCTGATTTGGCAGACCGATCCTTTTTCGGAATACGATATCGATGCCATGACAAAAAACTGTGCGCCTTCCACCGGCAGCGAGCCAATTGGCGGCGAAATAGAGATAGTGGAGGATGAAGTGAGCGGCAGAAAGCTTTTGAAGGTCTGCCGCACCAACAGGGGTGAGGATGAAGGCTGCCGCGGCGTCAGGACAAAATTAGTCTGGGGCGATACGGAATACAACGCAGCTGAAGGCTTTCTGAAAATTGCCGGCCGCGTCAAAGCGGCGGCTTTTACGGAACTGAGGATCGCCAACGTCAACGGCGCCTGCATGACGAGATTCGGCCTTAACGGAGGATCTCTCAGTAAAGAGAGAGCTTATCTCGCCCATTATGGCTACAATCTTAATGAGGTGGTATCTGATGCCGTTAACAATGGTGACGAGCGTTTCTACGTCTCAAGCAACGACCTTGGCTGGAACCTGGCTAAGTTTGACGGAATACCCACAGATGGCAATTGGTACAGCTTTGAGATCTGCTTTGATCTTTCCATCTGCGATCTTTCTTATTTCAAATATTGGAGCGACGACGGAGCCGTCGCTAAAACTTACGAGGGTCGCTGCAACGCTTTGACCTACCAGGGTTACAGGCCGACCTACATTTGCTTTACTTCCTGGACGAAAACCAACGATGTCAGGGAAGCTTCCTATTTCTCCGATCTCAAAGTTACTTACGAAACGGAGGAGGAGGATTGGGAAACTTTCTTCGAGGACGATTTCTCGGAGTATCAGCCCGGTCAGAGCCTTTTCGCTGTCAATCCCGAATTCCTTCAGACCGGCGACCAGGTTCCCAACTTCGAGGCGACGATCATAGACCATTACGAAGGCGTCAACTTCGAGAGCAACGCTGTTTACGTAGCTATCAACAACGACACGGAAGCAACGCCCAAGGCGGGAATAGCGCTTTCTGTGCCGAGAGACATGTTCGACTATCCGAATGCCAAACTGAGGATGACCGCTCAGGTCTATCAAAAATCCGGCGGCATGGGCTTCTCCGTTTTCAACGAAGACGACAGGCAGACAGTGTATTTTGGCCGCAGCAAGAGTGACGAGAGGTACTCCAACCGCTACTACCTCTACGTAAACGGCAGAAAGTACGACTGTATGACTCTGGAGGACCACAACAGCTGGAAGAAATACGTCATCCAGCTCTTCAACGACGAAGAAGGGAAGACGCACCTCTACGGCACGGCCTCGCACATGCTGACGGTTGACTATTACGATCACGGCATGGGCTTCGACAAGTACTATCCCGACGTGACCATAGATTATCCCAACTATGCCGGCATCCAGCTGGAGGCCTTGCCTCAGGAGACGGAAGAGCCCCGCTTCCTGCTTTTGAAGAACGTTAAGTACGAAGTGCAGGTCCCGGAACCGGCCTTCCTAGGCCTTCTGGCGCTGGCTGGATTGGCGTTCTTAAGGAAACGTTAAGCTGCGTAATTTTTGAATGTTAACTAAAAGACAAGCCTCCTCGCGGGGGCTTGTTTTTTTATGTTTTTATTTTTGGAGAAGGTTTTGCTAAAATATTGCCACCATTGAAATTCAATCTTTAAACCTCCCAACCTTACAACTAACAACATGAAGAAACAACTTTTCGTTTTGGCGCTTATTTTGACGGGCGCCGCTTTCGCTTCAACGCAGGTCCTTTTCCAGGACGACTTTGAAAGCTATAACACCGGCGACTGGCTCGGCCAGGGCAACACCGAACTCATGCGGTCCACTGTTGGCACGACCACTGAAGCCCCGGCTGCCGGCGAAGTCGAGATCATTGACAAGGATGGTTCGCAGGTGCTGCACGTCTGCAAGTTCGAAAGTCCTGCTGGCATTTCGAGCCCCGGCAAGGACCGCGGCGTCAGAGTTCCCCTGAACTGGGGCTCCTTCGATTATGAAAACGGCGTGGACGGCGTCATCATCATCATCGGCAGAGTCAACGTTCCGAGCGGCGGCACAGGCTATGGCGAATTGAGACTGGCCACTTCCGCCGACAAGCCCATGATGCGTTTCTGCTTCCGTTCATACGACTACCAGACCTACTGCTACACTGACAACCGCAGGGAAGGCGTCAACAATGGTGCCGCGAACTACGGTGATGCCCGCTGGCCCTCTGCCAGCGCCGACAAGATTAAGTACAACCCGGATGACTCTGTGCTCTGGAACACTTGGTGCGACTTCGCGCTGGTCGTGGATTGCCATACCGGCACGCTCCTTAACTACAATATTACCGACAACGCCGGCTTCGAGTTTACCGGCGACAAGGTCTGCCAGCTCTATGAATTCGGCACCGAACGTCCGGCCTATGTGGAATTCACGGCTGTCGGCAACGGCTACAACACCACCAGAAACGGTTATTTTCTGGACGACCTCACCATCACCTATGTCAAGGAAAATACCCCTTGGGTGACGATCTTCGAGGATGACTTCCAGAGCTATGCGCTGGGCCAGTCCTTGACCGCCCAGAACGCCGAGTATCAGAGGATAGGCAATGACGCCTGCTATTCCGATCTCATCGAAGAGGACAGCGAAAAATACCCAGCCTACGGCAAATATGCCAAAGTGTGGATGAACACGCCTGCTAGCAATCCCAGAGATGGCGTCAAAGTGATGCTGCCGGATTCCTGCGTGCCTGTCGAGGGCGGAAAACTGCGTCTCACGACCCGCTTCTATTGCCCCGACAACGGCTGCTGGAACATCTTCTTTAAAGAAGATTCTTCCGTCGCCTCCTACGGCTTCCACTCCGCCAACCGCTGGTTCGCCACCTGGGGCAGCAACGACACGACTCCCCGCTACGACGGCATGGAGAACGGCCCCTACAACGACTGGATCAACTTCATGGTGACGGTCGCTTATGACGGGGAAGGAGGCGCCTATCTTGAAAGCGCTGTCCTGAACAACGCCAAAGACGTTACCAAGAGGCAGGGCTTAAGATGGTGCGGATATTTCGACACCACTATGCCCGGCGCTCCGGATTCCGCTGGCATCCAGGTCCAGGGCTGGCCTAATTTCGCCGGCCGCTATGCTTTGATCAATTACATCAAAGTTGAATACGCCGCTCCGGAACCGGCCTTCTTAGGCCTTCTGGCGCTGGCTGCCTTAGCAATCCTCCGCAAGAGAAGCTAAACTGCTAAGCTGCATTGGCTGAATGAAAAGAGCCCTGGCGCTGCCTGGGCTCTTTTTTTATTGGGGGGCGGTTTGCATTTGAAAACCTCTTTTAGTATAATCTTAATACTAATCTATATGTGAATT
>JAFYIM010000368.1 GCA_017538635.1 bacterium | reverse complement strand
TTACCATTTTATAAAAATTATTAATGTTTTTCAACTATGGTAACATTTAACGGCTCTGATTTCCATATATCAGACATAAAAAAGGGACTTCAAACAAGCTTCTTCTGTTGAAACTAAAAGTGCAATTTGCTAAAATAAAATATAATAATTTTAATGAACTTGACTTTTTTCTTTAACTTAAACAACAGAGGTTTACATGAAACTCTTAAACTTCTTGCTTGCGGTTCTCGTAGCCGTTAGCATCATGGCTATCTCCGCTAACGCGGAGGTTCTCTGGTCCGAAGACTTCGAGAGCTACGAAACCGGCACCGAACTTGTCGGCACCGTGGAAGGCTGGCACTTCTCCAGCGCTGATTATACCGGAACGTCAACCATCGTGGAAGGCGGCGACGGCAAAGTCCTAAAACTGTCCAAGGTTAGCGGCCAGTCTGATAAAGCCTACGATATGATCTTTACTCCGTTGATGAAGATTTGCACGGAGAACAAGGCCCGCGAGCTGACCAAGATCTCCTTCAAGTTCAGACCGGGTTCCGGCACCGACCTTTTCGCTCTCTACAACGACACCGACGATACCGTGAATAGCCGTTTCTTCTACCTGAACTTCAACGGCAACACCGGCGAATGCGGCTCCAGCCCCGGCGGTCTCACATTTGACAACGTCAATGTTGGCGATTACAGTGACTGTTGGATCCTCTGGGACGCCATGAACAGCAAGGTCGTGGCCGGCTGCGTCAACGGCGTGACCAATGAGTGCAGCATCACCTGCCCGGGGTCCTCCGACAATATTAAGCTGCGCCTTTCCACGCAATACGAAACCATGAGCGCCTACGAGGAGACCTTCTATGACAGCATCCAGATCGAGACTATGACGCGCTTTCCCGAGCCTGGCATCTTTGCTCCCGACATGATCACTATTCCGCTCGGCACGACCGAATTGCAGACAACCATCTACAATGGCGGCCCCGACGCCGAGATTGGCTTCACGATTTCCGGCGGCGCCGAATGGCTTACCATCAACCCCACCAGCGGAACTTTGACCGACAAGAAGGACATCTACTTGCAGTGCGATCCGGAATATGCCCGCGGCTGCTACGAAGCGACCATAACCATTGACGGCGGCGCGTACGGCCAGAAAGTTACGAAGATCATTTGGCAAAACGGTTTCTTCTATCAGTCGCACTTCAGCGATATGGAACTTGGCGACATTTTGCCCCAGGATTCCCGTTGGCAGTCAATTTACAGCTACGGAAGAGAAAAAGAGAATTACGATATCATTGAAGGCGGCTACGAAGGCCACGAAAAGTGTTTAAAGATCTGGCAGGATGGTTACGGCGGAACGCATACTACTTTTGCCAATACGGAAAACACGGCCGATAAATATAACATCAAAGTCTCCTTCAGAGTTAAGATAGATGATATGATTGGCCAAAGCGGTATTTATTTCGGCAGCAATGACGGCGCCGGCGAATTCTATCTCCAAGACAGGGACGGTAATCTTAGGCTCCATTCCAACGCCGCTAACTACGATTTCCCGATAGACTATGAAGACTATCTTGGGAAATGGGTCTATGTCAGCTATACCATGAATATGCTGGAAGGCAATTATAGGCTGTTGGAAATGCAGTTTGGTGAAAATGTGGTCACGGGTCTTGATCTATATCACGGCAACGGCAAAGACGTTTATCCGCGTTTCCGTTTCTTCACCTACAACAGCGGCAGCAATACAGCTTATCTGGATGAACTTTCCGCTGAAGCCGTCCCAAAAGAGATCGGCGGCCCCACGCTTGAAGTTGTTGGCGGCGGCATCGTCTGGGCTACTGGCACCAATTCCGTTCAAATGACGGTTTACAATATAGGAGAAGGCGAACTTACCTTTGAGTCCACTGTTGAACAAGGCTCCGGCTGGCTTTCTATCCGCGAACTTGAAGAAGGCGAATCTTATTCCGCCACCATCGTTGGCCAAAACTCCGTAACGCTCAACCTCGACGTTGACAGGGAGGCTCTTGGATTGGAATACGGCGTGGCTAAGATCAAAACTACCGGCAGCGACGGCCGCACTAAATACACAAGAGTCGCCGCCCAAGGCCATACTGAAGACGGCTACGTCTTCTACGCCAGCGATTTTGAAAGCACCGACCTCGGCGTGATCAATCTTGTAGATAAGGCTTGGCTCAACCCCAACGGCAGAGTCATTATTGATGACGATAACCGTTGCCTGAGCGTCCAAACATTCAACGGAATGGATCAGCTGCATTGCAAAGTCAATGTTCCGGATGGCCTTTACGACGAATACAACTTCCGCGTAAGCTGCAAAGTCAAATGCGTGGGTTCCACCTTCCCGCAGCTGACCTTCGGCACTGACCTAGACCATAGACAAGGTGAACTCACCTTGAACTGCAACGGCGAAGAAGCGGTATTCAAACCAGTGGAAACCGAGGATCCCGATTGCATCACCAACACGGCTCCGATGAACACTTGGTTCGATCTTTCTTACACCTACAACTCCGATCCTCTCAACCGTAAGCTGCTTGCCGTCACCTTCGCCGGTTGCGAATACGAGTTCGATGATCTGTACATCACCGCCGTTAACGACTATGGCTACTTCAACGAATTCCGCTTCTTCATATGGAATTCTTTCGATCCTTACCTGATCGACGACTTCCGCATTGAAGCCATCAAGAAGCCCAACACCGCCCCGG
>JAFYIM010000367.1 GCA_017538635.1 bacterium | reverse complement strand
GCCCAGGCTTTCAACCCCTTGGGATCCATGACTGGCGTGCTTTTGAGCCGCTTCTTCATTCTTTCCAACCTTGACAAAGCCGACGCTGCGGCCAGAGCTGCCATGAGCGAGGCTGAGCTTGTGGCCATTCAGGCCCGCGAGCTTTCCGCCGTTACCTGGACTTACATGGCGGTGGGTTTCGTTCTGATCGCCGTTTTGATCGCCATGCTGATCGTCAAGATGCCGGAAGGCGCTGACACCAACAGGGACAGCTTCCTTTCCGCTTACGGCAGGCTCATTAAGAACTGGAAGTTCGTCTTCGGCGTTCTGGCCCTCTTCTTCTACATGGGTGCGCAGTGCGGCACCTGGTCCTTCACCATCAGATTGGCCATGAGAGAATTCGGTATCAGCGAAGCTATCGCCGGCAACTGGCAGATCATAACCATTGCGGTCTTTATCGTCGCCCGCTTCGTCTTCACCTGGCTCATGAAGTACCTGACGCCCTCCAAGCTTCTGGCCTGGGCCTCCGTCATCGGCATTGTCATGAGCCTTCTGGTCATGCTCTGTCACGGTATGTGCTCCGGCTGGATCTGCGTTCTTGCCGTTATCTCCATCAGCATCGCGCTCTCCCTTATGTTCCCGACCATCTACGGTCTGGCGCTGGAAGATGTTGGCGCTGATGCCAAGATCGGTTCCTCCGGCCTTATCATGGCCATCCTTGGCGCCGCGGTCATCACCCCGGTGCAGGGCAGGATCTCCGACATGACCAGCATCAACACTTCCTTTATCGTTCCGACGGTCTGCTTCGCCGTTGTTCTGCTCTACGGTCTGACGGTCATTCTGACGCATTCCGACAAAGCGCTGAAAACTGCGGAATAATTGATTTAGCACCTGTAACGACGAAGGAGACACATATCCCTCGCTCACGGACTACGCGCTCTATTTCTTTAACGTGCATCCTCCGTGAGTTCGCTTAGGGATATGTGTCTCCTTCGTCTTTTCTGGTAAAATAAAAGAAAGATAATTGATAAAAGAGGATCTGTATGAAAATATCAAACTGCTTTGTCTTTCTTTGCGTGATGGCTTTTTGCGCCTGCGCTTTCGCTGAGGATCACTACTGGTGTGAAGGCACGACTGTTGCGATCGAGAAATGCCCGACCAACGAGGCGATCAGGAACATTACCGTTGAGCTGGCCAAGGGAACGGACGGCAAGATCGTTCCTACCTCCATTCTTTTCGGCGTTAAGGTCAAGAAGGGAGCATATGAATTAGATCTCAACGTGGACAAATGGCTGGCCTGGTCCAGAGGCGAAGCCGCAAAGGAAGGATTGGTCTGGTTCACCGTGCCGAAGGGTGTTTGGGAAACTTTCGGGAAGGACGGGAAGCTGACGCTTACCATCAAGGACAACCAGAAGAGCCTGGCGGAGCCCGAAAAGGCCCTGGCTGTGATGAGCGACTGCGCGGACTGGCCCGGGGAGAAGGACTGCCGTTCGTACTTTATGCGCGGCATCGACCTGGAAGGATTCGGCGAGCACGACGAGGCCATCAAGTACTTCAACGAATGCATGGAGACTTACGAGGCGGATGTCTGGCGCTTCGCCCACTACTTCATAAGGAAATGCAAGCTGCAGAAAGAACTTGATAAAATGGCGCAGGACGAGAAACTGCAGACTACCAATAACTACTATCGTGCTATGTTCTACGCTGCGCACTCCGGGCTAATTCCGGAAAAACTGGCGCTTGCTCAAAAATGCTTTGGCGGTTCCCAATCGCCGGATTCTCTGAAAAATTGGAGAGACGTGCGTTCCACTGATACAGGCGAAGTGGTGCAATGCAAATCCAAACCGGAATATAAGGATATTACGCTTTTGGATCTCACGGCGGTTGTGTTTGCTGAGGTCACTTGCGCCAGCAACGCGGTCTTTTTCACGGTCGCGGATTACAAGAAGCCCAAGGGCTCCCGCTATGTCAGGCGTTTTTTCCCCGAAAGCAGCGCGCTTGACAACTATCTCAATCTGGAAAGGGAGAAGGCCGCGGCCGTTCGTTATGAAAAGGGCGAAGAGGTCAGGGATCTGCTTTTCGTGAAGGAATGTGATGCTTTTTATTATCTTAAACTGAGACCGGAATTCAAGGAGCATGTTCTGGGCGTTCTCACGGTTAAGGACGTTCCTGCTCCTGGACAAGATCAGCGCCTTTTGGTCTTCGATCTGCCGAGCGCGATGATTGGAGAAACTTATCCCGACGAGGGAGAGGACATCCTTTCTTTCGAAGCGAAATGATATGCCGCTTCCTTTGGTCCTGATTGGCCCCACAGCGGTGGGAAAAACTGACCTCGCCATTCTTTTGGCACAAAAGTGCCATGGCGAGATCATTTCCATGGACTCTATGCAGATCTATGTGGGCATGGATATCGGGACCGCGAAAGCAAGCGAAGAGGAGCGTGCTTTGGTTCCTCACCACCTCATAGATACGAATTCCATTGCAGAAAGCTCCGACATGGGCTCCTATCTCAAGCTCGTAAAGGAGAAGGAAGCGGAAATCATAGGAAGAGGGAAGCGCCCGCTTCTGGTAGGCGGGACCGCCATGTACGTAAAGGGTTTGGTCTTCGGTTTGTTCGACGGGCCCGGGGCGGATGAATCGCTCAGAGAGGAATTGCGCGCTATTCTAGCCGAAAAAGGACCGGAATATCTTCGCGACGAAGTTTTGAGGCCGCTGGATCCTGTCAGCGCGGAGAGGCTTCATCCCAACGATACTCTTAGGGTGATAAGGGCGATAGAAGTTTCGAAACTGACCGGAAAGCCTTTCAGCGAGCAGACTAAACAGTGGGAGAAAAAGGCGCCTCAGGAGAATTACCGTCTGGTGGGGCTTACAATGCCGCGCGATCTGCTCTACAAAAGGATAGAGAGAAGAGTCGATATCATGATGGAATTGGGCTTAGCCAAGGAAGTCGAAAAGCTTATGACAGAAGGTTTGGAAAAGAATCTGACCGCCAGCCAGGCCATAGGCTACAAGGAGCTGATTGCCTATTACAATGGGGAATATGATCTAGAGAGGGCGGTCGAACTTATTAAGCGCAACACGCGCCGCTTCGCCAAACATCAGCTCACCTGGTTCAGGAACAACATCGAAGCCGAATGGTATGACGTTACAAAGTACGCAGATAAGAACGTCCTGGCCGACGAGATCCTTAAGAAGGATTGATTTGGAATAGAGAGCCGTTTTTTGTACAATAAATATACTGTTGTTCAACAAATAAACCAAGGAAAACTATGAGAGCTATCTGGAGTTTCATCAAATTCGTGATCTTTGTGGTCGTTCTGCTGCTGGTTCTTTGCATCATCTTCCGCAATTGGGTGGTTAAGACCGGCATTGAGAAGGGCACTGAGTATCTGGGCGTTCCCACTACCGTGCAGTCCGTGAGCATCTCCATTGAGAATCCCCACATCGAGATCAAAGATCTGGCCGTGAGTAACCCTCTCAACAAGGGTTTCAACGAGAACAATATCGTTTATGAAGTGAGAAGATTTTTCTGCGATTACGATATCTTTGCAATGTTCAAGAAGAACGTCCACGTCAGGGACGTACAGATCGATCTCAAATATCTCAACGTGGAAATGAATGGCAACGGCCAGCTGAATATCCTAAATCTTAAGCCCGACATGATCAAGGATCTGCAAGCTTCCCAGGGCGACAAGCAGGCCGAGGAAGAGTTGAAGGACGAGACCCAGATCTCCGTTGACAAGCTTATGGTGAAACTTGACACTCTGGAATTCCAAAGCTCCACGCCGGCCATTCCCAGCTTTAAGCTGGACCTCAACTACAGCAACGTCTTCGAGAATCTGGAAGGAACTTCCGCTGAGATCGGTCTGAAAGTTCTGTCCCAGGTGGTCAGCGGCACGCCCTTGAGCCCCATCCTGAAAGCCGGCCAGATAGACCTGACCAAGTCCGCCGCGGAACTGGCCAGCCAGTTCGGATCCACTGTCGGTTCCGCCAAGGACGCCGTTGAGGGCGTTGGCGAAGCCGCCAAGGGCGCTGTTGAGAGCGTTGGCGAAGCCGCCGGCAAAGCTGTTGACGCCGTCAAGGGAATTTTCAAAAAATAAGATTTTGAAATGAAGAAAGTTGTTGAGACCGCAAAGAGGGCGCCGCGCTTTTTCCTCCAGGAGATCTGGCGGCTCCCTCTTTATCGTTACAAACCTCTGAAGGCCTTCGGGATCAGGCTGCTTCGGATCTTTGCCCTGACCGGTCTGGAATTCGGCCATGACCGCTGCACCTTGAGAGCTACGGCTTTGACGCTCTATTCGCTCCTGGCGATCGTGCCTTTGTTGGCCATCAGTTTCGCTATCGCCCGCGGTTTCAACCTTCAGGACACGCTTCTCGAAAGCATCGAGAAAAGCGTTCTTTCGCGCTTCTCCGGCAACGAAGAGCTGGCTGAATCCGTCACAATGGTCTTCAGTTATATAACCGAGGCTGCTCAGCATACGCTTGAGACTACGAAATTCGGCGCCATGGCGGGAGTCGGTGTTCTGATCCTGCTCTGGACCGTCATCAAGCTTCTCGGCAACATCGAGCTTTCTTTCAACGATATTTTCGGCGGTGTTAAGAGCCGCTCCTTCGGCAGGAAGATCATCGACTACTGCGCGATCATAATCCTTCTGCCTTTCCTTCTGATCCTTTCTACGACATTGACCGTCTTCCTTGAATCGCAGGCCAATTTCGTTGTGGAGAAGCTGCCTTTCCTATCAGGCCTTTCTCCTTCCATGCATTTTCTGATAGAGCTCGTGCCTTACGTTCTTATTTGGTTCGGCTTTATCTTCCTTTACCTTTTCGTTCCCAACTGCAAAGTCAAATTCGTTCCGGGCATCATTGCGGGAATCACCGCCGGCACCGTTTTCAATATTGTCTTGTGGTTCTATTTCGCTTTCCAGATCGGCATGGCGAAAAACAGCGCGATCTACGGAGCTTTTGCGGCTGTGCCGCTGTTCATCGCCTGGCTGCAGGTGAGCTGGACGATAGTTTTGTGTGGTGCGGAATTCGCCTTCGCTATCCAGACGCACGGATATTATGAGCCGCGGGATCTGACGGCCGGAACGAGTCTGACCTTGTGGTTCGCCATCTATGTCCACGTTATGGGATCCGTCAGCAGGTCACTGATCGCCGGCAAGGAGCCTCAAACGGCCAGAGAGCTTTCCGAAGAGCGCCATCTGCCCGTCCAGCTCGTCCAGAAAGCCCTGAACGTTCTGACGGACAGCGAACTCTTGCACAGGCTGGAAAAAGGCGACGATTACGTTTACATTCCCTTGTGCGCCGTGGAATCCCTGACAGTCGGCGAG
>JAFYIM010000366.1 GCA_017538635.1 bacterium | reverse complement strand
TCGGCTCCGAAATTATTCCCTTGGGCAGCAAATTCAACACGATCGCCAGCGTCTGGCTGAAGAACACCGACAGCACTAATTTCGCTTCCTTCCGTTCGCTCAAGGTCAACATCGAACCTAAAACAAAATAAAAATAAATTTCAACAATAAGGACTGAAAAATGCGCAAGTACATCTTTGCCGTTTTGGCTTTTTCCCTGGCGCTGGCTCTTAATGCCGACGTGATCCAGGGATTGAGAACCGTCAACAAGATCATGCAGCAGGTCGTGCCCCCCGAAGAGCAGGCCGCTGCCCAAGAGACCCAGGCTCAGGGCAAGAAACCGAAGTACATCTTCTATTTCATCGGCGACGGCATGGGCATCAACCAGGTGCAGATGGGAATAGACTACAAGGCCCAGACGACCGGCGGGAAAGAAGAGCTCAACATGCAGAAATTCCCCATCATGGGCGCCAACAGGACCTACTGTCTGAATTCCTTCGTAACCGACTCTTCCGCTTCCGGAACAGCCCTGGCCACCGGGCATAAGACCAATTACGGCGTGGCTGGCATTGACGCGAACGGCGACGCCATCGATTCCGTGGCGGTCTATTGTCACAACCGCGGCATGAAGGTCGGCATCGTCGCCACCGTAACGCTGATGGAAGCTACGCCTGGCGCTTTCTTCATGCACCAGGGCTACCGCGGCCGCTACTATCCCGGCACTTTTGATTTGGTCGATTCCGGCTTCGAGTATTTCGCCGGCGGCGACCTCTGGGACAAGGACGGCATAGACTTCAACGAAGCTGTCACCAACAAGCTCCCCGAAAAGACCTGGCAGGAAGCGACGAACGTGCTTTCCCGCGGCGTGGTCTCCTGTCTTCTGGACAAGGACGGCAAGCCTGTGATCAAGTGGAAAAATTCCGAAGAGATCATAAAAGAAAACGGCTACAAGTACGTCGATACCGAAGCGGAATTCAACGCTTTGCAGCCCGGCTGCGGCAAAGTCTATATTTCTCACCCCTGCAAGGCCTGGGGCATCCCTTACCGCGTCGGTTACAAGGAATCTCCTTTCCTCAAAGATTTTGTTAAGAAGGGCATTGAGCTCTTGGACAATGAGAACGGCTTCTTCATGATGTGCGAAGGCTCCTTCATCGACCACGGCGGACACTCCAACGACGCTCCCAAGACGCTCTACGAGCTTCTGGACTTTGACGACGCCATCGGCGTAGCTCTTGAATTCTACAACCAGCATCCCGACGAGACTCTTATCGTCGTGACGGCTGACCACGAGACCGGCGCCCTGAGCTACGGCTACGTAGGCGACCGCATTCAGGACATGAAAGGCGCCAAATGCGAGTTCGGCGAATTCAAGAACAAGTTCAAAGAATATCGCGACAAAGTCCGCGAGTGCAAGGAAAACCATAGCGCCCAGCTGAAAGGCGATTTCTCTGAAGCCTACGCCCTCATCAAGAAATGGTACGGCGACATCCATCTCAGTCAGGGCAAAAAAGACAGGCTGAAAAAAGCTTTTGAAGCCAGCATGGATCCCAACTACAACAAGGACGATCCTCTAAACCAAGCGCTCTACGAAGGCCATGATCCCTTCTGCTTCGTGGTGCAGCGCGAGCTGAACGCCCACTTTGGCGCCAAATACAACACCGGCGGCCACTCCGCGGCTCCCACCCCGGTCTTCGCCATCGGCGTCGGCGCCGAAATGTTCGGCGGCTTCAAGGAAAACACCAACAACGCCATCAGCATGGAGAAGCTCGTCGATCCCAACGGCGAGATCCCCTCTAAGCCTTACAAGAAACCTTACGTCCACTATTGATGACGGAAAAGCAGAACATCTTTTCTGATCTTCCCGTCTCTTTGCCCGAAGAAATAGGGGAGACGATCGTCAACAGCGACTGCTGCCGCGTTGAAAAGATCGTCTCCACCGGGCAAGCCAGTCCTGATGGCTTCTGGTACGACCAGGAGGAAAGCGAATGGGTGCTGCTTCTCAGAGGCAGCGCAACAATCACCTTCGAGGAAGGCGATCTGAAGCTTCTGCCGGGAGATCACATCAATATCCCGCCTCACAGACGCCACAGGCTGAAGGAGACGGCGAAAGACGAACCGACAGTCTGGATCTGCGTTTTCTACAAGTAAAAAAATCGCGGCCTTACAAGAGGCCGCGATTTTTTTGTCTTGCTTTTATTCCGTTGCGGTGATCGTTATGTT
>JAFYIM010000365.1 GCA_017538635.1 bacterium | reverse complement strand
GGAGCAGAAAGTCAGCTATCTCATTGACCGCATTCCCAACATTCCCGATCCCACGACGCCGATAGGCGACTCCGAAGACGACAACGTCGAAGTGAGGAGAGTAGGGGAGATCCCGACTTTCGATTTCGAGCCGAAGCAGCATTTCGAGATCGGCGAGAAACTCGGCATCCTTGACCTCGAGAGAGCGGCCAAATTGAGCGGCGCCAGGTTCTCCGTTTTGAAGGGCGCCGGCGCTAAGCTCGAGCGCGCGCTGGAAAACTTCATGCTTGACGAGCACACGAAGCACGAGGGCTACACGGAATTTGAAGTTCCCCTGATCGTAAGCGACGAAACTTTGTACGGCAGCGGCCAGCTTCCCAAGTTCCAGGAAGATCTCTTCCACGTCGAGTGGGAGAAGCCCATGTACCTGATCCCGACTTCCGAAGTCCCGCTCGTCAATCTGCACCGCAACGAAACGCTGGATGAAAAGGATCTGCCTTTACGCTACACCGCGCTGACGCCCTGCTTCCGTTCCGAGGCCGGCTCCTACGGCAAGGACACCAGGGGCATCATAAGGGTGCACCAGTTCTACAAAGTCGAGATGGTCAACATCACGACTCCGGAACAGTCCAAGGAAGCTTTGGAAACCATGACTGAGAACGCCTCGAGGATATTGCAGAAACTCGGCATCGCGCACAGGGTGGTCGCGCTCTGCACTTCCGACATGGGCTTCTCGGCCTGCAAGACTTACGACGTGGAAGTCTGGCTGCCCGGCCAGAACACTTTCCGCGAGATCAGCTCCTGCTCCAACTGCTGGGACTTCCAGGCCAGGAGAGCGAACATAAGGTACCGTCCGGCGGACGGCGGCAAGCCGATGCTCACGCACACCCTGAACGGCTCCGGCCTGGCGGTCGGCCGCACCTGGGTCGCGGTCCTGGAGAACTACCAGCAGAAAGACGGCAGCGTCGTCATCCCCGAAGTGCTGCGTCCCTACATGGACGGCTTAGAAATCATCGAACCGGAAAAATAAAAAACTATGTGGCAAGAAATAATCAACGTTTACCACGATTTCGATCTCTGCGGCCGGATAGACATGCTTGTTCTGGCCCTGATGTCAGTTTACATGTGGAGTCTCTTTATCTCAAAGCACCTCTACTTCAAAAAGCTTGAGTCGGCCAACGCCCACTTGGCCCAGAGGCTTACGGAATTCAGGGCTCAATTTTTGCGCGATTTCGCCCAGCTCTACCGCGATCTCCCGCAAACTTCCGAGACGCCCGTTTACCGCCTTTACAGGGCGGCTATGGACTTTTTGTTTGCGGAAGGCTCCGCCACCGCCTCTGACATTACGGAAGCCGGTCATATCATGGACGCGGCTTTGAGCAGGGAAATAAACGAGATGGAAGGCGGCTTGACCTTCTTCTCCGTGACGGCCATGCTGGCCCCGATGATGGGTCTTTTCGGAACGGTCTGGGGACTTACGCTTTCCTTCCGCGGCATGGTCGGCAGCGGCAACACGACGATCTCTACCGTGGCGCCCGGCATCTCCGTCGCTCTTATCACGACGGTGGCCGGCCTTGTGGTGGCGATCCCGGCGGCGGCCATCTTCTACTATTTCCGCGGCCGCGTCAACGCCCAGATCGTGCTGATGGAAGAATATTCCAGGCTTCTGGTCGCGAGATTGAACCGCACCATCGAAAGGGAAAAATCTGCGGAGTAAAAAATGAGTCTGCTCAAAAGGCGCCGGGGAAACGACGATGCTGACCTGAACGTGACGTCGCTTGTGGACGTCACCATGACGGTCCTCATCATGTTCATTCTTATTGCTCCTGTTCTCGAACAGGGGCTTAAGATCGAACACCCTTCTTCCGATGCGGTGAGCTCCCAGGAGAACCCCGAAGAACCCTTGATCGTTTCTTTGACGAAAGCCAAGGACACCGGTTACGGAGTGGTGAAATTAGGGGACACCGTTATGGGGCCGGAGAAGCCTTTTGACAAACTTTACGCGACGCTTTGCGAGATGAAGGCCAAGAAGAAAGACCTTTCCGTCATAATAAGGGCGGACGGCGAATTCCCTTACGAATACGTCATCCGCTTGATGGATGCCGCCTACAGCGCCGGCGTGGCCGTCGGCTTGGGGGACAAATGAGCGTAATCAGGGACCGCCGGGGCGTTCAGGACGCAAGGATCACGGTCACGTCGCTGGTTGACGTCACCATGACCGTCCTCATCATGTTCATTCTCCTTGTTCCCCTTATGGAGCAGGGCGTGGACGTCACGCTCCCCAAAGCCTCGCCCATGACTTTCGAGCAGCCCGACTACGCGGCCGTCGTTTCTATGCAGCAGTGCGTGGACGAAGTGACGCACGAAACGAACGGCGTACTCTACGTGAACGACCGCGAGATGGACCGCTTAGACCCCTTCGGCTCTCTCAAAAAAGAGATCCAGGCCATGCGCGCAAAAGAAACTCCGACCAACAAACTGGAAGTCATCATAAGAGTGGACAGACGCTTCCGCTACGGGAACGTTCTGGAATTAGTCAATCATCTGAGGGAAATAGGCGTGGACACCTCCTATTTCGCGACGGAAACCACGGGAAACGAAAGGTAAGATGGGAAAACTCTCTTCGTCATATTTTCTTCCTTCCTTCGTAGGCCACATACTGGTCTTCCTGCTGCTCATCGTTTTGGCTTCCCTGGCAGAGCCTCAGCCGAAATTGGTCGGGATCCAGGCGAAGGTGACGCTGACGCAGATCCCCCAGGCCAGCATTCCCGCGCCGCCTACGCCGGACCCCCCGAAACCTGTCACGCCTCCCCCTGAAAAGAAGGAAGTGAAGCAGGAGCCGGTGAAAGAGCAGAAGGTCGAGAAACCGGTGGAAAAAGTCGAGAAAAAAGTCGAGAAGCCGGTGGAGAAGAAACCCGAGAAAAAGGTTGAGAAGAAAGTCGAGCCCAAGAAGGACACGAACGTTTCCGAGATGCCGGACTTCATAAAGAAAAAACAGCAGGAGCGCGCCGAGAAGCGAAAATCTCAGGCCAAGACCGCGAAGAAGGCGGCGGAAAACACTAAGCCGACCAAAGAGACTGCGCAGACCAAGACGGATCCTCTTCCGCAGCTTCCCACGACCGTCGGTCAGCAGCTTGAGAGCGTGACGACCGTAACGACGACCGACCACTCGCTCGACAACCTTACGAAAGAACTGAACCAAAGCGTGCAGCGCATGACGAGCCGCGTCGAGTCCCAGACCTTCTTCTCGGGAGGCGAGACGGGAAGCCAGGCGGCCGCTATCAACAACTATTACCAGGGCACCATTCTTTCCGCCATCCAAGCGGCCTGGCAGACGCCGCAGGCCTCGCAGATAAACAAGAAATCCGTCTGCGTCGTCCGCTTCACCCTAACGAAAGACGGAAGGGTGACAACGGCGAGGATAACGCAGAGCAGCGGCAATAAGGCGATGGACGATTCCGCGCTCTCCGCCGTAAGGTCCGCCCGCTTCGGCCCCTTCCCGCCGGACATCACAAGGCCTACTTTGGAAGTGGAAGTTCCCTTCGAATGCGAAAAATAGGAGAAAAACGATGAACAAAATTATGCTTTCCCTTATCCTTGCGCTCGCTCTTTG
>JAFYIM010000364.1 GCA_017538635.1 bacterium | reverse complement strand
CTTTCTATCCCGGGAAGAACGCCGACCGTCGAGACCGTCACCCTTCTTGAGCCGATGCCGAAACCGTCCTTGCAAATATTGAGAAAAGCTTTCAGCGCCTCGTAATTGTAAAAAGGCTCGCCCATGCCCATGATGACAAGGTTTAAACTTTCAGATCCGGAAGGAGGCAGGGAGCAGCGCAGACTGTCAGCCATTTCGCCGGCCGTTAAGTTTCTCTTCAGGCCGTGGCGCCCGGAAAAACAGAAGCGGCAGCCCACGGGGCAGCCGACCTGCGTTGACAAACAGACGGTCGAGTGGCCTTCCATCGGCATCGTCACGGTCTCCGTGACAAAGCCGTCGCGCAATATAAGCGTCTGCTTTTTGGAGCCGTCCGGAGCAGAATTTACGTCTTCCAAAGAAAGGCTCAAAAAGGCAAAATTCTCGTTCAGCTTTTCCCTCAGCGCTTTGGGAAAATTCGCCAGTTCATCAAAACTCTTGACTTCCGGACGCTTGAAATACCAGTCCATGAGCTGGCGGAAGCGGTAGGGCTTTTCGCCCGCTTCGATAAACCAATTTTCGAGAGGCTCGTAAAGCTCTTCCGAAATTGAAGGCAAACAGGCTTCTTCCATCTTACTGCAGAGTCATCACGCGGTATTTGTTCGTGCAGGGCTCGAAGGCGTGGGGCGCATTGACTTTTTCCGGCTTGCTGAAAACGCCCCGGCATTTTTCGCCGGACGCGGCTTCCCAAAGCCCATGCGCCGGCAGGAAAAGCTCGTCGTAAGCCAAAGTCCCGTCGGCGGTCTCCAAAACTACTTTGCTGCCGCTCTCGTAGGCCTTGCTTATGCGGCCGGTTTCGGGGCAGAAACCGCCCAGCGAGTGGGAGAGCACCCTCCAGGCCAGGGGCGGGATGTTGGGCGCCACAACATACTGCAATCGCGCAGCGGGGCACTTGTAAACGATCCCAGCGTCCTCTAAGAACAAAAGCCAGATGTCGTTGTTGCCGAGCGCGGAGAAAAAGGTGAAGCCCATGTATTTCAAGCGCCAGCGGACCGCCTTATCCGGCTGCCAGAGCGCCATGGCCGCTATTCTCTGCTTTCCCTGGTCTGGCGTTTCTATTTCCAGATCGACGGTGTAGCGGAAGATGCTGTCGGCGTTCTTGCTTTTGTTCTCCCTGATCTCTTTCACCGCCGTCTCCTTCCGGTCCGGAACGAAAGCCGGCTGTTCACTTGGCTCGGGCGTAACGGTCGCGCAGGAGACTAATAGGAAAACGGAAGCCGAAAAGAACAGCAGTTTACCTTTCATAACAGGCCTCCTCTTCCTTTGTCAGGGCGAAGTGCCGCTTATTGTAAAGGCCCAAAAGCGCGAAGACGACCGCCATGAAAACGTGCCGCCTCATTATGGGCCGTATAAGCGGCTCCTGTCCGGTCCGCCAGATAATGAGCACTAAGAAAACCAGCAGCACGAAGCAGAGGATCGTGTACTGGCGCTTGCGGGAGATTATACTAGGAGACTTCTTGACCGAAGAGGCCAGAAGCCCCGTGAAATAAACGCCCAAGACAAGAAGAATGTCGAGCGCGAAGGGCGCCGCCTGGCGCGTTGTCTCGATCCTCTCGATCTTCGCATGGTCGTCTTTGGCCGTATAGAGCGCCGCGGCGTAAATTAGGTGCCCCGCGGCGAAAAACAGGGCCATTATGATCGCCAACCTGGCAAAATGAGCAGGCCTCATCTAACTACTTTTTCCAGAGGCCGTGCAGATTGCAGTAAGCCAGGGCTTGGATGACTTCGTCGCCGGGCAGGAGGGGGAACTCCGCCTTCGGTTCGTCAGAAGGCGTCAGGGCCTTCCTCTGGTTGCCGTTCTTGGTCTGGATGGCGATCCATTCGATGTAATGCGCTTCCGTCATGGGG
This sequence comes from bacterium, assembly GCA_017538635.1. The sequence continues at coordinate 896 of JAFYIM010000364.1, read as the reverse complement.
TGCGCCGCGGAGCCTATGGATACGGTGACTTTGCTCCCTTCGACGGAAATTACCGGCACGTGTTTTTCAACCGAAGCGTCGGTGGTGTTGGGAACGAGTTCCTCCATTTTTTCGCCGCAGCAGACGACGGGAACGCCGCTCGATTTGGCGAAAGCAATGATGTTGCCGCAGTGTTTGCACTGGTAGAATTTCAGTTCGGTCATAGTTGAACTCCTTTATTGTTAAATTTTCAGCTTATGATGGAACAGTTGGCTTCGCCCCTCAGAACTTTCGCAATATTTCCGGGAGCGCGCATGTCGAAGACCATGATCTTGATGCCGTTCTGGCGGCACATCGTGATGGAAGTGAGATCCATGACGTTCAGGCGTTTTTCCAGAACTTCGTCGTAGGTGAGCGTTGGCAGCCTTTTGGCATTAGGATCTTTCACAGGATCGGCGGTGTAAACGCCGTCCACTTTCGTACCCTTCATGACGACTTCCGCGCCGATTTCGGCCGCCCTCAAGGCCGCCGTGGTGTCGGTAGAGAAGAAGGGGTGGCCCGTGCCGCCCGCGAAGATGACGATCTTGCCCTTGGCGAGCCACCTTTTCGCTTTCAGAGGCTGGACGAGGTTGGCCAGCCGCGGCATCTCGACAGCCGACATGACTTCCGCCGCCACGCCTTCCGCTGTAAGAAAATCTTTCAGAGCCAGGGCGTTCATGACGGTCCCCAGCATGCCGATGTAATCGGCGGACACGCGGTCCATTTTGTGGCCCTTTTCCGAAAGCCCGCGGAAGAAATTGCCGCCGCCTACGACGATGGCGATCTCGGTCTTGGTCTCAGATGCTTCTTTGATCTCTTTGGCCACCCGGCTCAAAGCTTCCGGGTCAAGGCCCGTTCCGGAAGCGCCGCCCAGAACT
>JAFYIM010000363.1 GCA_017538635.1 bacterium | reverse complement strand
GCCCCAGATCTCGTCCGGGCTCTTCAGGCGGTAAAAATCGAAGTGGTAAACGTATGGCGTTTTGAAACGATATTCCTGGATGAGCGTGTAGGTCGGGCTGCCCAAAAAGAGCGTGTCTTCTCCCTGCAAGGCTTTGATCAAGCCTTTGACGAACGTGGTCTTGCCGACGCCCAACTCCCCTTTCAGGCAAAGAACGTCGCCGGGCTCAAGGTAAGCTGCCAGCTTTTCGCCCTGCGCAATCGTCTCTTTTGCAGTTTTGGCTTTCAATTCAAAATCAGAAATGCGCATAGCCCGTCCATTTGTTTGCTTTTCCGTCTATCAAAAGCGGATGAGTTCCCGCTTTTGTCATTTCGCCCACCACGCTAAGGTTCAGCGAAAACTTTTTTTCAAAACGCTTCTGAAGCTGAGCGCTGAATTTGCTCTTCGGCACAGTCAGAAGCAGCTCGAAATCTTCTCCTCCCGTCACAGCTTCTAAGAGGCTGCAGTTGTCGGCGCAGGGAACGCTCTCCCCTTTCAACGCCATGGTCAATTTGCTGGCGAAAGCCAAGCGATTCCCATCCTCAAAAAGTCCGTCGGAAAGATCCATCATGGCGTTGGGAGAAAGCCTGTCCCTGAGCCAGCGCGCCTCTTTCAGCCTCGGCTCGAAAGTCAAATGCTTTCCGCTTTTCAACGTGCCGCCCAGCGTTCCCGTTACCAAGACAAGGTCGCCCTCCTTGGCGCCGGACCTAAGAAGCGCTTTTCCTTTTTCGACTTTGCCAACGAGCGTCAGGGTAAGCGTCAGCGCTTCCGCTCTCACCGTGTCGCCGCCTATGATGGAAACGTTGTATTTCTCCGCTTCCTTCCTTAGAGCGGTCATAAAACGCACTAGAAAGGCCCCAGAGGCCGTTTTGGGCGCAGCCAGGGACAGTATGCCCCACGAAGGGATGCCGGCCATAGCGGCGATGTCGCTCAGATTTACGGCCAAAAGCTTGTGCGCCAGAAGTTCCGGCTTGGTCTTCCTTAAAAAATGGGTGTTTTCGGTTATGGTGTCGCAAGTCGCGACAAGATCCCATTTGTCATTGAAAGAAACGACGGCGCAGTCGTCGCCGATGCCTTTCAATATTTCCTTTCCGGCCGCTTTGCCCGTAAAAAGGGAATTGGCCAAAGTGATAAGCTCCTGTTCCCGCATAGCGCAAACTTATTCCGCCGGCTTGACCACAATCTTGCGAACGGGGCCTATGCGCTTAAGAGAGTTGCTTACGCCGGATAGCTGCGCGGCCCTCACCGCTTCCGCCATGTCGCCGAAATCGTTGGTAGCAAAGAGCGCTTCGACGGAGGCTCTCCTTATGAAATCCTCGGAGCTTCTGGAGTAGAGCGCGGAGGCTTCGGCCGCGGAATTTTTGACGCTTTCGAATTTTTCGGGGATGAGCAGTTCTTCCCTGCTCTCTTTGCAAGCGTCATAGAGCTGCTTCGAGCAATCGTCAATGATGTCGGCGCCCGTTTTCAAATAGACGAAAGCATATCCCAGGGCGTACCCTTGGTAAGCTTTGAAGCCGCTTCCCAAAACGGACTGGCTGCCGTATTTTTCCCTGAGCCTGGCCAAAACGGAAGCAAGCGGGCGGCGCAGGGAATAGGAGACGAGGTACGGCAAGGCAGGATCATTCTCAAATCCGGGCAGGGCCGTGCCTATAATGGCCATGCCGGTGCTTTCCGGAGCGAAGAAAACTTTCTCCTCTTCGCCTTCGGGAACTTCGTTCACCACATCGGGCAGAAGCCTGGGCCTCGACGGTCTTCTTTGGTTCTGAACTTTCTCGTTGCCTTTCATTAGGAAATCCTTCATTTCGGAATGGGCCGCCATAAGAACGGCTTTTTCCTCGACGGGGCCGCTCACTATGATCTCGGTGTTGTCCGGCGTAACGTATTCCTTGTAGAAGGAAGCGACGTCCTTAGCTTTGATCCTCTCAAGCACAAAAGGATTGCCGTAACGGTCGTAGGCGAAAGGATGATCTTTGAAAAGGAACGTGCGCATGAGCATCTCGGCGCTCTCGATGCTGTTCGTGTTCTCAATACTGGAACGCGCGAGCGTTCTCTTCACCGCCTCTGCGACGCCGAAATCCGTAATCTTCGGATTGCTCCAGGCGCGGCAAAGATAAGGCAGAAGTTTCGTGAAGCTGCGGGCCGGTACGACGGCTTCGAAGCCTATTACCTGCGGCTCGTTGATAGGAGCGACCTTTGCGCCGCATTCTTTCACGGCTTTGGAAAAAGCCTGCTGATCGCCGGCGCCCTGCGACAGGAATTCCGACATGACGGCGAAGATGCCGTTGTTGAAGGATTCTTCATACCAGTTGCCGCCAAGGGATACGAAAGCGCAGCGCACGAGCGTTTCGTCTTCCCTTCTCTGGAAAAGCACCTCGGCCTGTCCGGGCAAAATTCTCCTGTACGACTGGTAGCCGATATTCTCAAGTATCTCGCGCTCGAGGCGCAGGAACTCCGCCGCCCTCGGCTCGATGATTTCTTCCGGATCGCTCCAGCAGAGCGTTATGCAGGAAGCAGAGAGATTTTTTTCGGCGTAGCTTTTGAGTTTGTCGGATCTGAGGTCGCTTATAGCTTTGGCTTCTTCCCTGAGGGAGAAGGGGCCTCTTCTGTCTATGACCGACCTGGAAAGCATTTTGGAAAAACTCATCGGCTTGGCGCAGCGCGCCGCCAGTTCGGTCAAAAGCTGGTCGGCTTCTCCCCTCACCTCTTCCTCGGTGTATTTTTTACCGGCGAAAGAGCGGAGGTATCCCTGCATGATGCCCTGGACTTTCGTTCGGTCTTCGGGCGGCGCTTCGCAGATGAAAAGAAGGGATTCGCCGCCGAGTTCTTTCTCCCTCAGAACGCCGACTTCAATTCTTCTCTGGAATTCCTCCGCCAGTTTTTTCTCCAATTCACCGACACCTTTTTCCAAAAGATTGGCCAACACTTCCGCTGCCGCTTTGTCTTTGGCGGAGGGGCGCAGAGTCACGCCTAAGCAGACGAGGCTGTTTTTTCCTTTGGCAGTTTTCATGGAGAAGCGGGGCGTTCCGTCGTCGCCAATCAGCACCCTGTCGTCCCTGATGAATATTCCCTCCGGAAGAGAGGAAAGACATTCCCCTGCCAGCTCTTCCAAGCCGCTGCCGAAAAGGCTTCCAACCAGGACGAAGGAAGCGTTCCCGGAGACGAAGTGCGCCGCCATGTATTTCAGAAGATCGCTTTTTTCTAATTTTTCCGCCTGCGCGGAATAACCGCATTTCGGCACGGCTTCCATCATGGCCGGGAAGGCCGTGCGGCGCCAGAGGTTTATGAGGGCGTTCTTTTCCTCGCTCTCCGATTTTTTGAGGTAAGCGACTGTCTCGTCCTTCAGCTTCGCGAACTCTTCGTCATCGATATCCTGGGCTTTCACGATCTCAAAGAGCGTTTTCACGGCCGCTTTGACCTGTTCCTTCAAACCCGTTATGACGACAAATATCGCGTCGCGTTCAAGAACGACTTCGCATTCCGTCTCCAAGTAAGCGCAGTCAGGTTTCAGGCGCTCCCGGTCGAGCTTTTTCCTCAGCCATTCCGTCGTAGTGAAAGCCAAGCCGCTGCCCAGAAGGTTTCCTTCGCCGGAGACGCCGCCGGGGAAAGCGACCGTCACCGCCGTCTCAGGATTCCCCGGCAGATCGGCGCTTACGATCGTCGCGCCCAGATCGCTTACGGAACTCTTTATTGAGCAGGCCGGAAGGAGCGCCTCCTCGCCCATTAGGAGTGAGGCCGCGAAAAGAAGAAAGACTAGTCCCTTTGCGAACTTCATTTCAATTTGCCAAGGATCTCTTCAGCTTGTTCTTTGGAAAGAGAGCCGGCGGGCGGGAACTTATATCCGTCGCCTGCGAATCTGGGGATTATGTGCCAGTGGCAGTGCATGACGGATTGCCCGGCCGCTTCGCCGTTGTTGATAAGGATGTTGACGCCGTCACAGGGAAGCTTTTCTTTCATCAAAGCCGCTATTTTCTGGACAAGATCCAGGACAGGATAGAGGTCCTTGGGATCCGCTTCGAAAATATTAGCGATGTGCTTTTTCGGCAGCACGAGCGTATGCCCGGGAGAAAGGGGGCCTATGTCCAAAAATGCATAGGCCTCCTCTGTCTCCGCGACTTTGTAGGAGGGGATCTCCCCTTTTATGATCTTGCAGAAAATGCAATTATCCATTTTATTCCCCAAGTTTCAGTTCGCTGTAGAAGCCAAGGTCGATCATGGCGCCGCCATTTTTGTTCTTGCAGCCGACGGCGATGACGTTTTCGCCTTTCTTAAAGGCTTTCTTGACGTCTTCCTTTCTAATGAGCACTCTGTCGTAGCCCCTGGAGTAGCCTTCCGTCTTGAAGATCTGGACACCGTTTACGTAAATTTCGGGATCCTCGTCGTAGAAGATGTCCATTTCAAGGTTCTCATCGGGGACTTCCTTCAGAATGAAGACGCGCCTCAGGTATATCTCCTTGGTATCCCAATTGGTCTTCGGTTTGGCGCCGAGGTCGTTCTTTATTATTTCGTTGCCGAAACCGCCTTCGCCCAGGCTCCACAGATTGTCGTCAAAATCAGGCGCGGTCCACTCTCCCTGCGGTTTCTCAAAGATGTATTTCCAGACGATCTTTTCCTCAGTGCCTTTGGGCACGAAGCACTTTCTCGTCATGGGCTTGGTGCTAAGGGCGATCTTTTCAACTTTCTTGTGCAGCGCTCTCATTTTGGCGGTGGGATACTTCACGACTTTTCTGTCGTAAGTGACAAGGCCATTGGCTTCCGTTTCCACGTCGGTTGTCTGGGTATAGACGCTGCCTGCGAAGCTCTCATGGGCGCAGCGGGCCAAATTGTTCATGATCTCTTCGTAACGCTTGAGACTGTCCTCGACGTTAGAGTCGGAACGGTAGCCCCACTTGCTCTCGGGGTTCCAGAGGTGGCCTTCGATGAAGAGGCCCAAGCCCCCGAATTCGCCGCAGATCGTCAGCCTGTCGTCGTTGGCGGGAGTGGGCAGAGGGCTGGGATACTGGTGATGGTCTTTCATGTCGCCGCAGTTGTGATCGGTCCAGCCGGAAGTCTCGCTTATAAGGCGAGTGGTGTCGATCTGCTTGAGCCAACGCGTGGTCTCGGTGGATTTCTCCTTGTCAGGCTGGCCCCAGCCTTCGTTGTAGGCGATCCAGACGACGATAGAGGGGAAGTTCCTCAAGTCTTTGATCATCTCAACGAGCTCGGCGCGGTAAATGTGATATTTTTCCTCCGGTTTCTGTCCGCCGGAGACCATGTCCTGCCAGATCGGGAAGCCCGCCTTGTCGCAGAGATAATAATATCTTCTCGGCTCGATCTTGATGTGCTTGCGCATGAAGTTGTAGCCGTGTTCCTTCAAGATGTCGATGTCGTACTGCATGGCTTCGTCAGAGGGCGGAGTCAGCAATCCGTCCGGCCACCAGCCCTGGTCCAGGGTTCCCTGCATGAAGATCTTCTTGTTGTTAAGATAGATCCTCTGGATGCCCAGCTCGTCCTTTTTGAATTCGATCTTGCGCATGCCGAAGTAGCCCTTGACTTCGTCAGTCCCGAAAGCCGTTTCCAGTTTCAGCGTGATGTCGTAAAGGTTGCCCTCCCCAATGTCCCAGAGCTTCGGCTCTGCGACCGTGAAGGTCTGGCCCTTGGACCAATCGCCGATCTCGCCCTCGGCGACCGCTTCGCCGCCGAAAGAGATTTCCGCCGTCACTTTGGCGCCCGCGAGATCGCCGGCGCAATCGACGGTCACTTTCACTTCGCCTTTGTCGATGTCGCTTTCAACGTTGTAACCCGTGATGTAGCCTTTTGGCGTCGTTTCCATCCAGACGCTGCCGCAGATGCCGGAGACTCTGGTGTAGAAGCAGCCGCCCGGATTCAGGCTCTGTTTGCCGGTAGGCTGTCCGTAACTGTTCGAGGGATCCCAGGCGGTCACGACAAGCGTGTTCTCCCCGGCCTGAACAAGATCCGTCACTTCCACCGCGAAGGGAACGTTGCCGCCGACGTGCGGAGCGGCCGTCGCTTCTTTGCCGTTCACGAAGACCTGACATCTCCAGTCAACAGCCTCGAAATTCAGGAAATAACGAGTATTCTCTTTCACTTCAGGAAGGGAGAATGTTCTCTTGTACCACAAAGTCTCGTTGGGTTCCGTAAGGCGGCCGACGCCGCTTAAAGCGGATTCGGGAGCGAAAGGAACGAGGATGTCCTGCTGCCAATTCTCATCCTTCGGCATTTCCTCGTTGATTTTAGTCACGGCGAATTTCCAAAGGCCGTTCAGATTCTGCCAGTCGGAACGCACCAAATTAGGCCTCGGATAATTCTGCCAGGCGGTCTCCGGAGTCATGTTTTCGCCCCAGGTCGTCATGATGTGAGTCTTGACGGGGGTGTAAGCGCAGGCGCTGATCGCGATCAGAGCCACTAAGAGAAACAAGCTTTTTTTCATATCTATCCTTAAGGTTTTATTGTTTACTTAAATTCAGGCCTTTCCTGCGTGAAGATCTCATGCAGTTTTTCAACGGGGACCTTATTGGTCCTGTCATAATTGTAAACGCCGTTCTGCTCCTGCTCGACGTCCGTCAGCTGCGTATAGCAGAAGCCCTGGACGTGAGGCGCCTCAACGAAGCATTTGACGGTCTCTTTTAGCCTCGTCAAAAATTCTTCCTCGGTCTGCGGCATGCCGCCGTAGCCCCAGGTGTTGCTGGCGAAAGCTTTTCTGTCGGGAGGAATGTAGCCTATGCCGCCGATCTCATCCACGACGTAGGGCTGTCCGTGCCACTTGGTCTCCTGCTGTTCCGGGAAGTTCTCGAAATAATGTCCGTTTTCATCCGCAACCAAGAGGGAGGGAAGCTTGTCAGGCTTGTGATACATGTGCACCGTCCAGAGGTCCGTCGCATAGTGCACGCCGCCGGACGCCGTGTTCACAGGACGCGAGGGATCAAGCTGTGTGCAGAGCCGATAACTTTCCATATGGCTGTTCTCGTGCTGCAGTCTGTTCTGGATCCCCCAGGTCTCGTTCCAGGGCGTCCAGGCCACGATGGAAGGATGGTTGCGGTCTCTAAGCAACACTTCCTTCCACTCGCGCTTGTGATTTTCGCAAGCCTTGGCAACGTTGGGGTCGCAGCCCCAGCTCGGGAATTCGCCCCAGGTCAGGTAGCCGAGTTTGTCCGCCCAGTAGTGGAACCTTTCCTCGAAAACTTTCTGGTGCAGTCTGGCGCCGTTGAAACCCGCCGCCATCGACATCACGATGTCCTGCTTCAGAGCTTCGTCGCTCGGCGCCGTCCAGATGCCGTCGGGATAAAAGCCCTGGTCCAGCACCATGCGCATAAAAATGGGCTCATTGTTCAAATAGATCTTGCCGTTGGCGCAATGATACTTTCTCATACCGGTGTAAGATTTGACCGAATCAACCACAGCGCCGTCCAACACAGTTTCCAAAACGACGTCGTAAAGGAAAGGATCAGCCGGAGACCACAACCTCATTTCGCCAAACGAAACCTCGTACTGCTTGCCTTCCTTGGCGTCCCACTCCCCTTCCGCCACAACGCTGCCGCCATTCTTGACAACGCAGCGAAACTTCAGCCCTTCCGGAACTTCATAGAAAGAAGGCGTGAGATAAAGTTTCTTCGCATCAATGTCAGGGCGCATGTAGCAATCAACCAATCCGGCCTTCCCTACCGCTTCGACCCAGACTGTCTGCCAGATGCCGGTAGTCCTCGTGTAAGAGCAGCCGTGCGACTGGTAAACGAAGCACTGCTTGCCGTAAGGATGCGTGCAGCCAACGTTGCCGAACTCGGAGCCTTTCAAGTCTTCCCGCATGACGTCCTCAACGCGCAATACGAGATCCATCTCTTCGCCGAATTCGG
>JAFYIM010000362.1 GCA_017538635.1 bacterium | reverse complement strand
CTTTTTTTCCCATGTACTTTCTCAAAGCGGATGAGATAAGGTCGCTTGACGCCTCCGCGATAGCGCAAGGCACTCCCGGACTCGTTCTCATGGAAAGGGCCGGCTACGCCGCTTTCCGGTTCTTGACGGACGTCTTCGCGCCGACATCAAAACGCTTCCTCGTTTTGGGAGGCGCCGGCAACAACGGCGGCGACGCCTGGGTCGCAGCGCGCTACCTTATCCAATCCGGACTGCACTGCGACGTCGCGCTCTTAGGTCCAATTCTTAAACTGAAAGGGGACGCGCTCATCCAATTCCGCAGGCTTGAAGCGCAGGGGAAAAAGATCTCATCCTTAAACGATCCCAAAGAAGTTTCGGATTACCTTTCCATCTGGCAGGGCGACGTCATAATTGACGGACTGACCGGCACCGGCTTCAAGGGCAGCGCCAACGCGCTTTTAGCCTCCGCTATCAGCGCCGTGAACGCTCATCCGGCCAGGAAACTCGCCCTCGACATCCCGAGCGGGCTTAATGCTGACGGATCCGAGAGCCGCCTTTTTGTAAAGGCTGATTGGACCGTCACTTTCGGGCAGGGCAAACTCGCGAGCTTGACGAAAGCAAGTGAGTTCCTGGGCCGCACGGAAATAATCGACATCGGGCTGCCGGCTCCCAGGAACGCCGAGAGTCCTTTCTTTGCGCTCTCCTTAAAAGACGCCAGAGCGCTCCTGCCTAAGCCCGATAACGCTTCCTACAAGCACAAAAGGGGACACCTTCTGCTTTTGGCCGGTGCTTCCCAAATGGGCGGCGCCGCTCTCCTAGCCGCTAAAGCCGCAAGCATAGGCGGCGCAGGCTTAGTCACGGCTGTCATCCCGAAAGAACTGGAGCCCGCCTTCAATTCCGCGCTCCCGCACATTCTGACATTAACGCTTTCCGGCAGGCTTGAGGAGGACCTCGACAAACTTGCGCAGCTTGCCGAAAAATGCGACGCGGCCGCCGCCGGTCCGGGCCTTCCCGACGACGAATACCATTCCGCGCTTTTGAAAGCTCTGGCAGGCTCTCCGATAAAAAAGCAGATCTGGGACGCCGGCGCCCTCTCCATTTACGCCAGAGAACGCTTCGGAGTTCCCGAAGACCTTGAGCTAGTTTTCACTCCGCACCTCGGCGAATTCAAACGCCTCATGGACTACGCTCCGGAAACGGACGATTTCGCCCGCAAAGAAGCCGCAGCTGATCTTTGCGAGAATTTGAACGTTACCGTGTTGCTGAAAGGCCACCACACGGTCGTAAAGGCCCCTCAAAGGCTTTCTGCCGTCAATTTGAGCGGAAACCCATATCTTTCCACTGCCGGAACGGGAGACCTGCTTACGGGCCTCACAGGCGCTTTCCTGGCCCAAGGCCTAAATACCTACGATGCGGCCATGCTGGCGGCCTACTACCACGGCCTTGCGGCTGATTTCGCCGCGCCAATTGGCGGCCGCACCGCCAGCGATTTCAGTGATTACCTGGGCCGCGCCCTCAGCTATGACTTCTGACTTTGACATCATAGTCATCGGCGGGGGACACGCCGGCATAGAAGCTTCCCATATCTGCGCGAAAATGGGCCTAAAGACCGCCCTTGTCACCATAAGTTTTGAAACGATCGCGCAGATGTCCTGCAACCCCGCCATCGGGGGACTGGGCAAAACGAACCTGGCTTGCGAAGTTGACGCGCTGGGCGGCCTGATGTGCCTGGCTGCCGACAATTCCGGCTTGCAGTACCGCGTTCTCAATCTCAGCAAAGGCCCGGCCGTCAGAGCCCTGAGAGCGCAGTCCCAGCGCAGCTCTTACTCCGCCTACATGCAGACGGCCCTCAAGAACACTCCTAACCTTACGATAGTCGTGGGTCTGGCGGAAGAGCTGACGACAGACAACGGCAAACTTTCCGGCGTTCTCTTAGCAGACGGAACGAAACTGACCGCCCAAAAGATCATCCTGACGGTCGGCACTTTCTTAAAAGGCCTGATGCACATCGGCAAAGAGAAAACGGAAGGCGGACGTCTGGGCGATCCTCCCGCCAAAAAACTCTCCGACTCCCTGAAAAACTTAGGCCTCAACTTAGGCAGGTTGAAGACCGGCACTCCGCCCAGGCTCCTTAAGTCTTCCATCGACTTTAGTAAAACGCAGCTTCAGCCAGGCGACATAGACCCGCCCGCTTTTTCCTTCCGCTACAGAAGACCGCCCGCGCTTGATGCGATCAATCAATTGCCCTGCTACATCACGCACACCACCGCGGAAACGAAGAAGATCATCACCGACAATCTCGACAAGTCCGCGCTTTACGGCGGCGAGATCACAGGCATCGGCCCGAGATACTGCCCCTCCATTGAAGACAAGATCGTGCGCTTCAAAGACAAGGAAACGCACCATGTTTTTCTGGAGCCCGAAGGCAACGACACCGAGAGCTATTATCCCAACGGCATCTCCACGAGCCTGCCAAGGGACGTGCAGGAAGCTTTCGTGCATTCCATTCCCGGGCTTGAAAAGGCAGTCTTCATTCATCCCGCCTACGCCATAGAATACGACTATTCCGACCCCAGAGACCTTTATCCCACCCTTGAAAGCAAGATCGTCCCGAACCTTTACCTTGCGGGCCAGATCAACGGCACCTCCGGCTACGAGGAAGCGGCCGCGCAGGGGATCGCCGCCGGCATCAACGCCGCCGCAAGCTTAAAGGGACTTCCGCCTTTCATTCCAGCCAGATCCGAAGGATACCTAGGCGTCATGATAGACGACCTTGTCACTTTGGGCGTTGACGAACCTTACAGGATGTTCACCAGCAGGGCGGAATACCGCCTGATCTTAAGGGCCGATTCCTCCATCTACCGCTTCGCCAAAACTTCCTTGGAATACGGCCTCATAGACAAAGCGGAGCTTGATCTGGTCGCGGAAAAGGAAGCGAAGATAAATTCCGAGCTGGAACGCCTGAGGGAAAAATACTCCGAAGGAACGCCCATGATAAGAGTCCTGGGTCGTCCGGATATTACGAAAGAAGAAGAGGCTCTCCATAGAAATACTCTCGGTCTTAATGACTGCGACGATTCCATTTGGGAAGAGATTTTGATACGCTGTAAGTATGACGGCTACATAGTAAGAGAGGAACGCCAGGTGGCGCGCGCCAAGAAATTCGACCGCAAAAGGATCCCGCCCGACTACGATTACAAGGAGGTCCTGGGCTTGAGGATAGAAGCCCTGCAGAAATTCAGCGCCGTCCGCCCCCTGACCGTCGGCCAGGCCGCCCGCATTCCCGGCATAACCCCCGCCGACGCTGCGCTTCTGGCAGCTTACCTTGACGCCAAGGATAAGGAGAAATAAATGTACTATTCATGGGCTGAGATTAACCTGAACGCTTTCCGCCACAATGTCGATGCCTTGAGGAAGATGCTTCCCAAGGGCACGAAGATCCTATTGCCCCTGAAGGCCAACGCCTACGGCCACGGCCTGGAAGCGACCGCCAAGGCCGCTTTCGAATTCGGGATCGACTGGCTGGGCCTGGCGACCTGCCGCGAAGCCCTGGAGATCCGCTCCTACGTTCCCAACGCCAACATCCTTGTCCTCGGTCCTTCCGAACCCGACGACGTTAGAGTCCTCTGCATCCACAGCATCACTCCCGTGCTCGTCGATATTGACAACGCCCGCGCTATGAACGAGAGCGCCCGCCACTTCGGCATGCCCTTGCAGGCGCATCTCAAAATAGACACCGGCATGGGCCGCGTCGGCTTCCGCTACAGCAATCTCGACGACATCTACGCCGCCACCAAACTCAGCCACATCAAGATCACCGGCATCATGACGCACCTGGCCATGGCCGATCATCCCACCAGCGACCTGACCATCGCCCAGCAGCAGCGTTTCGAGGATGTCTTGAAGTTCCTCGCCTCCAAAAAAGTCAACATTCCCTTGAAACACATGGAGGCCAGCGGAGCCGTTCTCAACATCGACAACACCGGCTACAACATGGTCCGCCCTGGCATACTGATCTACGGCGGATATCCGCTCTCCCAGGCCGAAAAGGAAAAGCTGCACGGAACGACGCTTGAGCCTATGCTCAGCTGGAAGACGAGAGTCACCCAGATCAAGAAAGTCCCCAAAGGCCAGTCCCTGGGCTACAATGCCGTTTACACGACCACCCAGGAAACATACATCGCGACCATCGAAGTCGGCTACGGCGACGGCTACCGCAGGATCCTTTCCAACCGCGCCGAAGTCATCATAAAAGGCAAGCGCTATCCCGTAAGAGGCATGATAAGTATGGACCAGACCACCATTGAGCTCGGTCCCGACGAACCGGTCGTCAAGCCCGGCGACGAAGTCGTCCTCTTGGGCAAGCAGGGCGAAAACGAGATCACGGTCCAGGAAATGGCCGAGTGGATGGGCACCATCACCTACGAAGTTTACACCGCGATCTCAGCCAGAGTCGAACGCCGCTATATGTTCAACGGCAACCAGCTCTACAATTTCGTTTTCAGCAACTTCGGCCTCATGGGCAACGCCACGCTTCTTTAAAAATTGGTAAAATAACATTACATGCAGAATAGTTTTATCAAAGAAAAACTTGAGATAACTCCGGACGTCCTTGCGTTCGTGGTTTTCTGCATTGAAAATCTGGCGTCAAAACTTGAGCTTGACCCAACTCAGGTTTACAATAAGCTTGCCGTTGACAGCGATCTGCTTTATTCCTACATTATTCCTTGCTACGACTCGCTGCACACGCAGGATAAAGAATACATTTTGAACGACCTTATAGAAATTATGAGAAAGAAAGGAGTCCTGCAATGATTCTTTATCATGCGTCAAGTATAGCCGTTCCCAAGCCGGACGTTCTTCATTCCCGCAAAAATGTCGATTTCGGTCCTGGCTTCTATACGACTTCCCTCATAGAGCAAGCCAAGAAATGGTGCGAGCGTTTTGTCCAATCGGACGGGCATGCCGTTATATCCAAGTATGAATTGAACGACGACGCGTTTAAACGGAGCAAGGCTTTGGTGTTTGACGCTTATTCGGACGAATGGCTCGACTTTGTCGTAAAATGCCGCAAGGAAAAAGATTCCAGCGATTTTGACCTCGTTATGGGCGGCATAGCGAACGACAAGGTCTTCGATACCGTCGAACTTTACATCGGCGGTTTGATCGACAAGAGCGTGGCTATTGAGCGTTTGAGGCTTCAGCAGCCGAGCATGCAGTTGGCGCTTCGCACGCAGGAAGTCATTGACAAGTATCTGCGATTTGTTGGGAGCGAGACGATATGCTAGCCAATCCCATTTTGTTGCAGAGAAAATTTTCCAGAGTCATCGTGCTTTTTGCCAAAAGGGCGGGGATCTCGCTTCCTGCCGCTTTGGATTTCTTCTACCATTCCAAGGAGAGCGAACTCCTGCACAAGGGAGTTTCGGATCTTCACTGTATGAGCGATGAGTACATCACGGAAGATCTGCTAGAGGAATTCCGCCGGACTAAACAAGACTAGGATCCTGCTGACCTATTCTTTGTCTTCTCCTTTTTTCGCTTCCTGCTCTTCTTTTTCCATTTCCTCTATGCGGGCGTCTCTTTGGCGGGCGTAGTCCGCCTGATGCCAGTCGCTATAGATGGAATATTTATCCCTTTTCCATTCTTCCTGGAATTTTTTCTCGAATTTTTCTTCGCTTATGCGGCGGTCTTCCTCCAGT
>JAFYIM010000361.1 GCA_017538635.1 bacterium | reverse complement strand
TTTCTGCCCCAAACGGGCAAAGCTTCAAGTTCATTTGAGAAAGCCGCGCGCTGCCAGTCCCTGGTGTCCTCCTGCGGATCGTTGAATTCAGACCTGCGCTTCTCGGGGTACAGCGAAAGCCTTTCCAGAGAAGAGGAGGGCCAGATGAGGGAAGGCTCGAGATTGAGTTCCTCGCCTTTTTTTGCGCGCCAGTCCTTCAGTTTGCCCATCCTCTCCATGGAGGAGCGGCGCCAGACGGGCAGTTCTTTTTTGAATTCCACCACGACGAAGGGCGGGAGTTTTTCCGCCATCCGTAAAGTTTCCCTCAGCTCCTGCCCGTGGTGGCGCAAAAAGAAGGGGCCGAGACCGGTAACTTTGGAAAGATCGCACCTAGGGTTCCTGGCAAGGTAAAACATCGTCTGTGAGCCAAGGACCTTGAAAGGCGGGCGGTGGCGGCGCAGGGCGATTCTTTCCCTCATCTGGAAGATCGCGCGGAAAATGGCGAGCTCTTTCGGTGAGAGGGCGTGCCAGCCTTTGATGATCGAGAAAGCAATATTGTCCGGCAGCGGTTCCTTGAAGCGCATTTTCGCCATGCGCTCCGATTCCTCCGTCACCCAAGCGAGACGGCCGCACTTTTTGAGAAGGGCTTTCTGCCTTTTCGCCAGCTTCAGAAGATAGGCGATGTCGTTCACGGCGTAGCGCAGCGCTTCGTCGGGCAAGGGACGCTCCCCCCAGTTCATCTGCTGGAGCTTCTTGTCTTTCACGATGTCGATGCCTAAGTATTCCTTTATGACGGCGCCGAGCCCGGTGTGCGTGGAGCCAAGGAACTGCGCCGCGACGGCGGTGTCGAAGATGTTTTTTACTTCCGCGTGGTAGTCCCTGAAAAGCGAGCGCATGTCGTAGTCGCAGGAGTGGAAGATCTTCTCAATTCTTTCGTCGCCGAAGAGGTCTCTTAAAAGTTCGCCGTCGCCCACGGCCTCAGGATCGACGATGAAGTGGTAGCCCGGGCAGCCAAGCTGGATAAGGCAGATCGACTCGGGATAATAGTGCAGACTGTTGGCTTCCAGATCCACCGCGACGGAAGGATTATCTTTCAGAACGGCCACGGCTTTCTGCCATTCGTCATAAGTCCTGACGTAGATGAAATCGTGTTCCGGAGTGAAAGACTGGCCCCTTAAGCCGGCCAGGAACGATCTGAAGGAATTTAGGTTTTCCCTCGCCGCGCACCTTATCACTCTAAAGCATGTTGACAATCTCATCAGCTATCCTTGAGGTTACCCCCTGCTGGGTGCGGATGTAGGCCTGGCCTCTCTCGACGAGGTCGAAAGCGCGCTTGTGGTCGCTTAAGATCTCGCAGACTTTCTCCTTCAACTGCCAGGCGTCCTGCGCGATCTCGGCGCCGCCTCTCTGGGCCAGAACGTCCGCGATGCCCCTGAAGTTCCTGGTGTGCGGGCCGTACAGCGTCGGGCGGCCCAAAGCGACCGGCTCGAGCATGTTCTGTCCTCCGCCCGGCGGGAACATGGATTTCCCGACGTAGGCGATGGAGCACAGGGTGTAGAAGCGTTTCAGTTCGCCAATCGTATCGACGATGAAGACTTCCTTTTTGGGGTCGGTGAATTTTTCGCCCAAAGAGCGCCTTCTCGGAACGAGTCCGCGCTTTCTGACTTCTTCCGCCATCGCTTCGCCGCGCTCCGGGTGACGGGGCACCATGATGAGGCCTAGTTCCTTGTGCTCTCTTCTGATGAGCGAGAAGACGTCCAATATCATTCCGTCCTCGCGGCCGGATTTCTCCAGCGCCGCGCCGAGGAGGATCTCGAAATCATCCGGCATGCCCAGTTCCTCGATCAAAGCTTGGTCGCGCGGCGCGGGCTCATAGGCCGCGACCGAGTCGAACTTGATGTTGCCGTCGCAGCTGACGGTCTCGGCGCGGGCGCCAAGCCTCAGCAAACGCCTGGCGTCGCCCGGCGTCTGCATCATGCAGCGGCCGATGTTTCTAAGGACGTCCCTGACAAAAAGCTTGATGCGGCCGTAGCCGTGGAAGGAGTTGTCGCTTAATCTCCCGTTGGCCAGAAGGATGGGAACACGGCGCTTAGCGAGTCCCCAGATGAAGTTCGGCCATATCTCGGTTTCCATTATGACGGCCGCGACGGGGTTCACGACTTTTATTACGTGCTCCATCGAGAAGTAGAATTCCGCCGGGAAGTAGATGAGTCCGTCTTCCGGCGGCAGCTTCTTCTGGGCGATCTCGTAGCCCGTGGCGGTCGTGACCGAGACGACGAAGCCGTACTTGTCCTTCAGCATAGGCCTGAGGACGTTCAGAAGCGTCAGCGTCAGGTTAAATTCGCCGACGGAGACTGCATGGAACCAGATCCTCGGTTTGTCGGGGAGGCGATCCTTTTGCTCTTTGGTCAGGAATCCCAGGCGCTGCCAGAAGTTTACCCTGTGCTTTTTCTTGGAAAGAAGCACCGGGAGCCAGACAGGGGAGGCCAGAACGACCGAGGGAAGCAGGACCAGGTTGTATAACTTACTGTAATAGGACATTTGAGTTATTATACCAAAGCCTGAATTCAGAGGACATAAGTCATGATGTAATCGTCCATAACGTAGCCCTCTCCTATGTCGGTCACGACGCATTCCGTCGTCGCGAAACCCCAGTTCCTGTAGGCCGCGATGGTAGGCGCGTTGCCTTTGTTGACCGTAAGATAGATCTCGGATTTGCCGTGCGCTCTTGCGAATTCTTTGATCTTTTCGAAGGCTAGTTTGCCGTAGCCCGAATTGCGGTACGCTTTCAAAATGTAAAGCTTCGAGAGGAAGAGCTGTTCCGCTTTCAAAGAGAGTCCGGTGTAGCCGACCGTGGTGCCGTTAGTGACGATGAAGAAGTAATGGTAGTTGTCGTTTTCGATCTGACTTTCCATCGCTTTTTCGGACTGGAATTTTTCGATCATGTATTCCGCCTGTCCTGCGGGAAGCCTCGGCGTCCAGTATTCTTCCCAGATGCCTTTGGCGAAAAGCGCCAGCTTTTTCAAATCATCGGCAGGTTTCAGATCAACTTCACGCATTGTTTTCTCCCTGGAAAAAATCTTTGATGACAGTTTCGGCCTCAAGTGTGGAAGTCACGGCAACGATTTTGCGCCGGAATTCCGCGACGCCCAGTTTCCCGCGCCCGTAACAGCAGGCGATGCGGCGGATGTGCAATGAAGCGCCTTTTTCGCCGTACGTTTCCTTAAGAAGCGCGAGGTGACGGAGGGCGAGATTTCCTTTTTCCGGGTAGGAGGGATCGTCAATTATGGTTCCGTCCTCGAGGTAGCGCGCCACTCTTCTGAAGAGCCAGGGCGCGCCCATGGCGGCCCGGCCTATCATGATGCCGTCGCAGCCCGTCGTTTCGATTATTTTCTTCGCGCTCAAAGGATCGACGATGTCGCCGTTGGCGATGACGGGGACGGTCGGATCAGTTTTCTTAACAGCCTTCACGACCTTTTCTATCTCGTTCCAGTCGGCTTTGCCGGCGTAGCCCTGCGCCCTTGTGCGGCCGTGCACCGCGACGCATTGCGCGCCACTGTCACCCATTCTGGCTGCGAACTCCGGCCCGTTTCTGGAATTGGAATCCCAGCCGATCCTTATTTTCACCG
>JAFYIM010000360.1 GCA_017538635.1 bacterium | reverse complement strand
TGATACTCCGGGACACGTGGACTTCACCATCGAGGTGGAGCGCTCTTTGCGCGTCCTGGACGGGGCGGTTGCTGTCTTTTGCTCCGTAGGCGGCGTGCAGCCGCAAAGCGAGACCGTCTGGCGTCAGGCTCAGAAATACAGTGTTCCCATCATCGCCTTCGTCAACAAAATGGACCGCGTGGGCGCCGACTTCTTCGGCACCATCGAGCAGATGAAGAATCAACTGAACACCAACGCGGTGGCCATCCAGTACCCCATCGGCAAAGAGGACAATTTCCACGGCGCTGTGGATCTCATCAAGATGAAAGCCTACATCTGGCATGATGAACTGAAGGACAACATGTACACCGAGGAGGAGATCCCTCCCGAGCTTATCGATGTTTGCAAGGAAAAACGCCAGATCTTATTGGAAGCCGTGGCGGAATGCGACGACGCGCTTCTTGAAAAATATCTAAACGGTGAAGAGCTTAATGACGAAGAGATCATGGCGGCCTTGAGAAAAGGCGTCGTTGACAACAAGATCGTCCCGGTGATGTGCGGCTCTTCCTTCAAAAACAAAGGCATCCGCCTTCTATTGGACGCCATCGTCGCTTATCTGCCTTCTCCTCTGGACGCCAAGCCTATCGTCGGCATCAACAAAAAAGGCGAGGAAGAGGAAAGGAAGCCCACTGACGGCGCGCCTTTTTCAGCTTTGGCCTTCAAGATCATGGCTGATCCCTATGTCGGCAAACTTACCTTCTTCCGCGTTTATTCCGGCTCCCTCAAAAAAGGACAGACGGTCTTCAACGCCAACACCAAGAAGAGAGAGAGGATCGGGCGCCTATTGCAGATGCACGCCAACAACAGGAAAGAGCTTGACGAAGTCCATGCCGGCGAAATAGCCGAGGCGGTCGGCCTAAAGAACGTTAAGACCGGCGAGACCATCTGCGACGAAGGGCACCCCATCATCATGGAATCCCTGAACATTCCGGATCCCGTCATTTCTTTGGCAATCGAGCCGAAATCCAAGGCGGACCGCGACAAGCTTTCCGAATCCTTGGCCAGACTTTCCGAAGAAGACCCGACTTTCACCGTTTCCACCAACCAGGACACCGGCCAGACCATCATTTCCGGCATGGGCGAACTTCACCTTGACATCATCAAGGACCGCCTCATCAGGGAATTCAAAGTTGACGCTACGGTCGGCCGCCCGCAGGTCGCCTACAGGGAAGCCATCACCGCTTCCACGGAGATCCATTCCCGCTTTGTGAGGCAAAGTGGCGGCAAAGGCCAGTACGGCGACGTGCACATCAGGTTCGAGCCTTTGGAAGCGGGCGCCGGCTTCCAGTTCGTTGATGAGATCAAAGGCGGCGTGATTCCCGGCGAATTCATTCCCGCGGTCGAAAAGGGTCTTAGGGAAGCGATGACGAGCGGCGTCCTTCTGGGATACCCCTGCACGGATTTCAAAGCCACGCTCTTCGACGGCTCCTTCCACGAAGTTGACTCTTCGGAAATGGCTTTCAAGATGGCTGCCATCTTCGCCTTCAGGGACGGCATTCCCAAATGCAAACCGGTCCTCATGGAACCTGTGATGCACGTGGAAGTGACGACTCCCGACACCAACCTCGGCGACGTAATCGGCGACCTCAACAGCCGCCGCGCCAAAGTTAGGGAAATAGTGCCAAAGCAGCACCTCCAGGTCGTCAAAGCCCAGGTGCCCCTGGCCGAAATGTTCGGGTATGCCACGGCTGTCCGCACGCTGACCAGCGGCCGTGCCAGCTATAGCATGGAACCCGACCACTTTGAGCAAGTTCCCAAAGCGATCCAGGAGAAACTGCTGGCCGGCAAATAAGGCGCGGTTTGCATTTTCAGGGCTATTTGATTATAATATCCCTAAAGTAGTCTAGTTTGCTTTAAAAAAGAACAATTCATAAATAAAGGAGAAACCATGAAACGTGTAAACACGAAAGGCTTTACCTTGATCGAATTGCTGGTCGTGATCTCCGTTATCGGCATTCTTGCCAGTCTTGGTGTCGGCGCCCAGGGTCCTATCAAAGAGAAGGTCGGTCAGTTGCAGCGTAGCGCTATGCTGCGCGACCTGTACGTCTATCTTCAGACGTATCAGCAGGACTTCGGTTCTTTCCCGAGCGTTCAGCCCACTGCCACCCGCTATGAGCAGGGCGGCGGCGTGCGCGACTTGTATCCTCTGGCTTACACCGGCCGTATGGACGAGAAAGAACTTAACGAGCTTCTCCATCCACCGGGAGGTCAGTTCGACAAGTTCAGTAAGGAACCGCGCCCCGAAGAATTCGACAAGAACCACATCGGCTGGTCCTACAACTCCACCGCCCGTATCGACAGCACGGATCCCTTGCTGGCTGACCAGGGCGTGAGCAGCGGACAGCTTCGTCTTCAGACCCAGGACCGCGGCATCAAGCCTCTTTCCAACAAAGGCGTGATGGTCCTTCTGGCGAACGGCCGTATTGAGAAGATCTCGGCGCACAAGACGTCCGGCAAGCTTCTCGGCGGCGACGTTGTCAAAGACTGGGGCGTTTTGAAAGACTAAGTCTTTTTTCCCCATGAAGACCGGAAGAAAATTTCTTCCGGTCTTTTTTTATCTGATTTTATGCCGAATGCTAAGAAAAAATTTCCGTACGAACACGTCATCGCGATTTTAATTGGGATCGTGTTGTTTTATTTCGGCTGGCAATTGAAAAGCT
>JAFYIM010000359.1 GCA_017538635.1 bacterium | reverse complement strand
TCCCTCGCTTCCTCTTTGAGGCCGTAGCGAGAGAGAGCGACAGTGTGAAGATAATTGGCGACCACCCAGACGGGGCCCTGCCAGTTGGAATACGGGACGATCATGCACTCGTTGTTGTAGTCGGGATCGTCCTGAGATAGGCTTCTTATGCCGTAACGCGAGAGCATTTTCCTGTTGAGAAGATGATCCTTCAACAACGCCTGGCCTTTTTCCAAATCGTCCAGGATGCCGTAGGTCAAAGGAATGTAGTTACTGAAAGCGTTCCTTCTTACGATCTGTCCGTCTCTTCTCCTGTTCCAGAACATGTTCTCGTCTTCGTGATAGAGATATTTCAGAATGTTGGCTTTCAGCGTTTCGGCTTTCTTCTGATAGAGTTCAGCCTTGTCTTTGTAACCCAAGAGATCCGCCATTTCGGAGAGCGCCAGGTATTCCGCGTAAATGTAGGCGTTGACATCGCAGGATAGCACTTGGTTTATGTCTTCAGGAGAGTCGCCGACAGCGGGGTTGTTGTCCGCGCCTGACATCATGGAGTCGTACCAGAAGAAGAGGCCCGTGGGCTCGTCGCATCTGACTTTTTCCCAGCGTATGAGCGTGCTCTCGACTTTCGGGAAGACAACTCTTCCCCACGCTTCGTCATGATTGTCCTTCATGGCCCTCGCTGCGCCTCTGGCAAGGAAGGGCTTAAGAATAAGGGAAGGATGACGGATGACTTTCTGGTCCGCTCTGACACAAGCAGGAGTATCTTCGTTGGGGTCGAAGATGGAAAGGAAATTGTCGGTCCAATACTTCAGATACTGCGGCTTGGGGTCGCGCCTGTTGCAAAGGTGGTTCGCCATGAAATAGGCGTCCCAGTCCCATTGCTGCGTATAGAAGCCGCCCGGAATAAGGTAGGGATAGGGAATGGCGCCTACGCCCGGCTTGATGATGTCGGAGTGACAATTTAGGAGGAAACTTACCAGCTCGCGGTACTTTTCCATTAGTTGCCCAAATTAAGTTTGCTCTTCGGGTAAGCTGTCAGCCAGAAGGTAGCGTAGACCGAATGGTCGTTGTTGTCTCTCAGGCGGTAGGAAACGGAAGTGTCTATGCACTTCTTCCAGTTCTTGTACAGCGTGAACTCCATCTCCTGGAGGTCGCCGTGCTCCGCCTCGAAACGCACATAGCTGCCGAATCCCCATCCTCTCGTGAGCTCCCTGGCCCAGGCTTTCTGCTGGGCTTCCAAAGAGAGCCACGGCGTGAAGTCGTCGAACCAGAAGCGGCCGCCCACGGAAATGAGGTTGGAGTAATCGTAGAGATAGCGGTAGCTGGCACTCAGGATAAGCTCGTCCTTTCTGCCCCTCAGCCAGCGCGGCAGCGAAGGATGGGAGAGGGCTTTCTGCAGCACTCTGGTCGCATCCATGTTGGCGCCGAGGTTGGCGAAAGTTATGCGTTTATACTTGTCGAGATCCCAAAGCAGGTCGCCCTGGATGTTGAGCCAGTCCGTGGGGTCGGAGCTGAAAGCAAAACCGGCCGCCGTGGAAGCCTGATATTGCCTGTATGCCTTGCCTTCCGTGTATTTCCCGCGGTACTTGTAATGGTGGCGGTAATCCTGGGATTTGTAAACTTCGTCATGATAGTAGCGCTGGCTGATGTAAGCCGTGAAGTCGATCAGGTTGGCGTTGTTGCCCTTCCTTTCGATCTGGAAGGCGTTCCTGATGCCGAGGTCGGCGCCGGCCGCCAGGCCGGATTCTGTGCCGAAGGCCGCGTTGCCGAAGATCTTGCCCTTAGGCTCTATTAGATGCCTGATCTTCTCGCTGTCGGACTGCAGATATTTC
>JAFYIM010000036.1 GCA_017538635.1 bacterium | reverse complement strand
GTAGCGGGGAGGCGGCAGAGTTTCTTTCCTTTCGCAGCGGGCCTCTTTCATAGCAAGCTTGTCGTTCTCGCTGAGGGGCGGCAGACCGGATTCGGCTTCGTCCTCTTCCTCCTCGGAAAGATCATAGCCATAGGCCTTGAGGTAGCCTTCGAACTTCAGCGTCTTGCCTTCCGCTTCCATTTCAATATCGTCGGACATGATCGTCGCTTTCGTCTTGTCATAGAGGGCGGGCTTCATCTGCGAGGCGAGCCAGCGCTTGTAGATCAAAGAATAGATCTTGAAGCAGGGCTCAGTAAGCACGTCTTTGACAGATTCCGGGGTGATCTCCGGATGCGCCGGGCGGATGGCCTCGTGGGCGTCCTGGGCGCCTTTTTTGCTCTTGTAGAAGCGGCGCTGGTAATACTGCTCCCCGTACTGCTTCTCGATCTGTTTCTGGGCCATGTCCATGCCCTCTTTGGAGATCCTGGTGGAGTCGGTTCGCATATAGGTGATCAGAGCGACCTGGCGGCCCCTGATCTCGACGCCCTGGTAGAGCGTCTGGGCGATCTCCATGGCGAATTTGGGATCGAAATGGTAAGCTCTGAAAGCGGCGCGCTGGAAAGTCGAGGTGATGAAAGGCGGCATCGGGTTGCGCGAGAATTCCGACTTCTCGATAGCTTTGACGGTATGCTCCTTGGCGTTCTTAAGAGCCTCGAAGATCTTTTCCGCTTCCGCTTCGTTTTCGACCCGGCCGCTCTTCAGCTGGGCCGTGAAGATCTGCTTCCCTATCTCGTAGTCAGCCTTGATGAGCCAATAGGGCACGGGCTGGAAATTGGCGATCTCTCTTTCCCTTTCGACGATAAGACCTACGGCCGGGCTCTGGACGCGGCCCACGGAGAAATTCTTTTCGCCCATGTAGAAGGAGGCTTCCGGACTAAGCAGATAGCCTATAAGCCTGTCTATGGCTCTCCTGGCTTTCTGGGCGTCCACTCTTTTCAGGTTTATGGTCGTGGGATTCTCAAGCGCGTTGTTGATTTCGGACGGAGTGATGGCGTTGAACATGATGCGGTGGATCCTCTTGGAATGCGGAAGAATGCTGTAGACATGCTCCGCTATGGCTTCCCCTTCCCTATCCGGGTCGGTGGCCAGATAGATCTCGCCGGCTTCAGAGGCGGCCTTTTTCAGGTCGCTTATGACGTTGCTCTTGCCCCGCAAGGGCTTCAAGGTTACTTTGAAACCGTCCTCCACATCGACTCCGAGACGCGATTTGGGCATCTCCATGATGTGGCCGACCGTCGCTTTGATCACGTATTTGTTTCCGACGATCTGGTGGATGGTCTTGATTTTGGAAGGCGACTCAACGACTATAAGTCCGCGATTTGCCATAGAACTCCTTAATTTTATTTGAGACTCTTTTTCGTTCTGGATATCAGAATGCCCCTCAGCCATGCTGTGAGGGCCGTATTGGAGGGTTCCTTGCCCAAGGCGTCCTCCACGACCGCCTTGGGGATGGCGGCCCTGGATTTGCCCCTGTGGCCGCCGGCGCTGCCGTACTTCGAAAGCTTCGCCCTCGCTATTTTGCCTACGTCAGCCCCGATCGCGCTCTCGCGCATGACAACGTGCATTGTGTTGTCGCAGACGCCGCCTACGGCCACCCACTTCATGTTCGTGAACTGCGAGAGGAAATCGGCTATGTGGACGCAGACGTCCGCGGAGGGCAGTTTTGAGAAGCACACCACGGGGCACATGCCTCCGGCTTGGACCAGCTGAAGAGCCTCCGTAAAGTACGGAGCATAGGCCCTGGGGATCTCCGCCAGTTCCAGGGAGTGCAGAAGTTGGGAATCGCACTTGGGCTTCAGATAACCGAAGGCCGCCACGTCCTGGGGCGAGACGCCCCTTACAAGGTCGTCCGTATCGGTGTTCAGGCCGTAGCAGAGGGCTGTCGCTAATTTTTTCCCAATCGAGACCTGAGCGGTGAGAAGGTACTCCAGAAGGATCGTCGCGGTGGAGCCGTAGCTGGGCCTGATGTCCGAGAACTTGAAGGGATAGTTCCCTTTCTTGGGGTGATGGTCGATTATGATGTCGAAGGATACGGGCAGCTGCGGCTTGAAAAAGTCGGGCTGGGCGTCCACCAGGGCGAATTTCGTATAGTTGTCCCACGCGATCTCATGCTGGATCGCGAAGGGGATCTTCAGTTTGCGGGCAAAAAGCTGGTTCTGCTGGCGCTTTATGGGTTCCAACGATATGATCTCGACGCTCTCAACGAGGCCTTTTACAAGCTCTTTCAGGGCCCAGGCCGCCGAAAGGGAGTCCGGGTCGGGCTCGCCGTACATCAGGATGGCCAGCCTGTCGTCCTCATCCAAAAGCGCGTTGAGGCGGGGCATCTTCCTGTCGGTGCGCTCGCTAATAAGCATCGAGCGGAACTGTGAATTAGAATATTTCATTATTATTAATATTTTATGGAAATAAGGTATGGGTGTCAAGGTAAAAAAAACGGCGGTCGAATGACCGCCGTAAGATTTGGTAGCGGAGGAGG
>JAFYIM010000358.1 GCA_017538635.1 bacterium | reverse complement strand
TGCGGCGGCGCTTTGACCGCCATGTTAAAAGACGCCATCAACCCCAACATGGTCCAGACGCTGGAAGGAACGCCCGCCCTCATCCACGGCGGACCTTTCGCCAACATCGCGCACGGCTGCAACAGCGTGAGAGCGACTCGTCTGGCCCTGAAACTAGGGGACTACTGCGTTACGGAAGCCGGCTTCGGCAGTGACCTTGGCGCCGAGAAGTTCTTCGACATCAAGTGCCGCTACGCCGGCCTCAAACCGGAGTGCGTAGTCCTGGTCGCGACCATCAGAGCCCTGAAATACAACGGCGGCGTTCCCAAAACGGAACTGAAAGCGGAGAACGTTGAAGCCCTGAAGAAAGGCTTAGTAAACCTCGAGACGCACGTCGAGAATCTGAAGAAATTCGGGCTGCCCGTGGTGGCCGCCATTAACCGCTTCGAATCCGACACGGACGCTGAGATCGCAGCTCTGGAAGACTGCTGCAAGAGGCTCCAGATCCCAGTCTCCCTTACGGAGATCTTCGCCAAGGGAGGCGAAGGCGGCATCGACCTGGCCCAGAAAGTGCTCGGCGAACTCGACAAGAACTGCTCCGATTTCCACTGCCTCTATGAACTGGACCTTTCCATTGAGGAAAAACTCGAAAAGATCGCCAAGGAGATCTACCGCGCCGACGGCGTCAACTTCGACGCCAAAGCCAGAAAGATGTTAAAAGAGATCAAAGAGATGCAGCTCGACCATCTGCCTGTGTGCGTGGCCAAGACGCAGTACTCCTTATCCGACGATCCGACCAAGCTGGGAAGACCTACGAACTTCAAGCTGAACGTCAGGGAGCTCAAGATCTCCGCAGGCGCCGGCTTCATCGTCGCCCTGACAGGGGACATCATGACCATGCCGGGACTACCGAAAGTCCCCGCGGCCATGAATATCGACTGCTACTACGATCCCGAAAAACGCGAAAGCGTCATAACCGGCCTGTTCTGATATGGATCTTGTTTACTTAGTGATAGCTGTCATTCTTATAGTGGCAGCTCTGGTGTTTTTTCTCATCATCTTTGGGAAAAGGTTTGAGAAAGACTTCCAAATGCGCTTGGATGAGAGCCTTAACAAGGCCAGCCAGGATTTTAGCGACAAGCAGGGGAAAAGCAACTCCGAAATAAACGAGAAGATCACGGAAAAGATCGGCAATCTCCAGCAGTCGCTGGCGGAAAGATTAGGCCGTATCGACGAGGCCCAGAACAACTTAAGTCAACTGAGCAACCAGGTCATATCCTTAAGGAAAGTCCTGGAAGGCAACCAGACTAGAGGCCGTTTCGGCGAAATGCAGCTTAAATTGCTCTTACAAAACGCTTTCGGCAATACGGAGGGCCTGTATTCGGAGCAATATTCCATTGGAAACGTCAGGCCTGACGCTGTGATTTTCCTGCCTGAACCGGAAAAACTTCTGTGCATCGACTCGAAATTTCCGTTTGCGGAATATCAGGAGCTTTTCAAAGAAGGTCTCACGGATGATCAAAAGAACGCCTTGAACGTCAAGTTCAGGGCAGCCGTAAAGACGCATATAACCACTATAAAGAACAAATACATAATTGAAGGGGAAACTTGCCCTTATGCCGTCATGTTTATCCCGAACGACGGCATATTCTATTATGTCAACGTGCAAATGGACGAACTGGCGGAGTACGCCAGAAGCGTGAACGTCATTCTGTCTAGCCCGGGCACATTGCAGCCGATATTGGCGACCATAAGCCTGTTCTGGCGGGAACAGAAACGCAGTGAAAACTTGAAGGAGATCGGCAAGCAGATCGCGGACATCGCGACGGCTTTCAGAGTCTTTCACAAAAGCTGGGATCCGTTCAAAAACTCCTTAGCTGACGCTTACGGAAAAAAAGAAACAATTGAGCAGGAACTCCAAAAGCTGGAAGACAAGCTCAATAGGATCTCGAGAGCCGAGATAGCAGAGTAAGCCCTTAAAACCCCCTTAAAGACATTTTGGGGTTTTTATATATACTCAACTTAACATAAGATATATTATGCGACATTGAAATATAGGAAAATCCGCATCAATAAAGGAAAGTTTTATCTCGCCCCCACCGGGTCGTCTTTGGAATTGTCCCTGGTTTTGCCCTCTGTAAGGGCCAATATCTCACCGGCCATATAGCAGGATCCGCAGATCAAAATATTGCCTTCGGTCTGGGCTTCGATATCCTTCATGGCGTCTGCGGAATTTTTGAAAACTTTAGCGAACCGTCTGTCATTTGGGACAATTTTCTGCCATTCCTCGCAAGTCAATTTGCGCTCGTTCTGCGGTTCAATATACGATATTGATTCAGCTATGGGTTCCAATATCTCCAAAGCAAGTTTGGGATCCTTTTCCTTAAGCATTCCGAAATAGATCTTCCAGTTCCCTTCCGAAATATCTTTCAAGCTTTTGGTAAGGGCGTTCCACCCCTGGGCGTTGTGGGCGCAATCCAGGATAGTTATGGGATCTTTGCGCAATATCTGCAGCCTGCCAGGCCAAACGGCCTTTTTCAGGCCGTTCAGAAGGCTTACGGTATCTATTCCGCAGTAATTGGCTATCATGACGGCCAAAGCGGCGTTAGCGTACTGATAATTGCCGACTAAGCCTAGTTCGGCATTATAAAGGCCAATTTCCGGGATAGATATGAAATATTTCAGAGGTTCGATGAAGCCTTCAGTATAAGTAACGTATTTGCAAGGCGCGCCAAGTTTGGCGCAAGTCGCTTCCATCACGTCTTTTGCAACGCCTTCGCAGGTATGGAAAAGAGGTATTTTCAGCCTGATAATACCGGCTTTTTCCGCGGCGATCTTGGCAATCGTATCTCCCAGATACTGCGTATGTTCCAGGCCGATATTGGTTACAACCGTGGCATAGGGCTCTATGGCGCTGGTGGCGTCCAGCCGTCCGCCCAAGCCGGTCTCCCAGACGACATAATCGCAAGCTTCTAAGCTGAAATACAGCCAGGCCATGACTGTAAGGTACTCGAAAAATGTCAGTTCCAGCCCAAGAGCCTTGACCTCAAGGGCCAATTTTTCGAAACGCGGCTCCCCTATCATTACGCCGTTTATACGGATACGTTCCCTCAATTCAATGAGATGCGGCGAAGTGAAGAGGCCAACTTTATAGTTTGCCTCCCTTAGGATGGAGTCGAGGAAGGCGCAGGTGCTGCCTTTGCCGTTGGTACCGGCGATATGCAGGAACT
>JAFYIM010000357.1 GCA_017538635.1 bacterium | reverse complement strand
TAAGTTTGCAAGTCGTCTCTTTCCAGGGGAAGGAAGGCTCCTCCGTGAAGGCGAGATTGCCGACTTTCCAGCCTTTGCCGTAGCTGAAGACCACGGCGCAGGGCTGGACGCCTTCCATGATATTGTAAGCCTTGACGATGACGGTGTAGTAGCCGGCGGGAGAATTGCCGAGCCTCATGACTTCGATGTTGTTGAGGTGGTCGTTAAGGTGATGGCTCAGGCCTGCAGGATCCACGACGGTAAGGTCCAGATCGTTGACCAGCGCCTTTTCGGCGCCCCAGGTGCCGGGATAGTCAGACCAGCAAAGGCCGACGACGAGGTCGCAGCCGCCCGGTTTCTCGAAGTAGTTCGTCACCGCTTTGCCGGTGGATCCGAGACTCATTTCGGCAAAAGACATCTGGCCGTCCGTGGGCTCAAGGCTCTCTTTCACGTTCACGTGCCCGTTGCCTTCCACATTGTTCGGGCGCATGAGAGGGATCTCCATGAAGCGGTCGTACTGGCCGGGGAAGAGCGACTTGGCGCCCACGCACATGACGCATTTTACCAGCGCGGCGCTGGGGCTTTCCACGTGCCTGTTGTTGGTGAGGTAATCCCTGACCACCGCCGCGCAGCCGGCCGCGATGGGGCTCGCCATGGACGTGCCGCCCATATAGGTGTAATACTGCGCTCTGGTGCTGGTCTTGTCAGCGCTGGCCAAAGTCGAATAGACGCCGGTGGCCGGAGCGATGATGTCCGGTTTGGTGCGGCCGTCGGCGCAGGGGCCCCTGGCGGAAAAGTCCGCGATGCCCTGATGCACGCCGTCGAAGGGCTCGCACTCGGTGGCCAGCTTGGGACGCCAGTTTTCGGAACCGCCCACCGTAATGATGTTCTTGGCGGCGGAATCGTACATGATGGCGCTCTGCGTGGGCAGGTCGATCTTCTTGTTGCCGTTGCCGGAAGAAAAGCAGATGGTGTAGTCTTTGTTGTTCCAGATGATCTGGTCGTAGAGGCGCGCGCCGCTGCCGTAATAACCGTCGCTGTTGCTGCCCCAGCTGTTGTTCATGACTCGGGCGCCTTCATTATAGGTGTTCTGCAGGTCTTCTTCCGTGCCGGAAGAGATGTAGCCGCTCCTAAGACCGGCGCACAGGCAGAAGATGTCGGCGTCGCAAGCCATGCCGCGATATTGCCCGTCGCTGGCGGCGCCGTTGCCGGTGGCGGAACCGCAAACGTGCGTGCCGTGGTTGCCCGCGTCGGCCCAGTCGTCATAGGTGCCTCTTTCCCTGGCGATGCCGGCGGTGCCGCGGCCTTTTATTACTTTGCCTTTGAAGTCCGGGTGGATGTTGTCCGGGTCGCCGTTGTCAAGGCCGGTGTCCTGGATGCAGACCATCTGCCCTTTGCCGGTGTAGCCCTCCAGCTGGAGGTCGTCCACGTTGCACAGGAATTCCGATCTAGCGACGTCGTTGCAGATCTCTTCAGGCGCGTAGGGTTCCAAGAAGGCCACGTCTCCCCTCTTGGCGATCTCATAAGCCTGGCTGTTCGTTATGAGCGCCTTCACGCAGGGTTCCAGCGTGTTGAAGAGCTCTTGCACTTCTTTGGCGCCGACATTTTCCAGCGCTTCTTTTATCGCGGGAAGATATTCCTTCCTGATAGTGCCGACCTGCACGGGATGGTATTCCTCTTCGCCGGCGGCGGAAACGCTGGCAATAGCGGCTCCGGGATAGGTCATTTTGTATTCAGGCAGATATTCCCCGACGTAAAGCAGGGAAAAACGCTCTTTCAAAGCGGCCAGTTCGGATTCCCCCGCCTCGACGAAATAGGCGTTGGGCGGGATGTTGCCCTGAATCGTGACGCCGAGGGCTTTGATCTCTTCGCGTTCCTCCGGCGTAAAGTTGCAAAGAGGCTGCACGATGTAGATGCGCGTGCCGTCCGCGGTCGGAGTGCAAACCGGAGCTTGCAGACTGTTGACAGCCGGAGCGCCCGGATCGATGGTAGCCTTGATAAGCTTGATCTTGCCTGGATCGGCGAGAAGGGTTAGGGAAATGAATGCGGTTAAAAGAGCGAGTTTTTTCATATGTGTTCCTTAATTTAAACTGTATTCTATTCAGTGCTGTTGTCGTTTATCCATTCGTTAAGGCCTATCGCCAGGGAAGCCGGATCTCCTTCTCCGGAGGAGATCAGTTTCATCTTGAGGCTGAATTTTCCGGTCTTCTTTTTCACGCTGGCTTTGACCGTGGTCCCTTCCGCGGGAGAACCGGAATAAACTATCACCTTGCCTTTGTCCTCGCCCCGGCAGAGAGAGTCACCCACGAACCTGACATCGCCGTCATCGGTGTTGATGATAGTCATCTCGGTATCTTCGCCGTAGGCGTCCTTCAGATCGTCCAAGATGACGCCCTTCCCTTTTATCGCGGCTTTGTCAGGCGGCGTGTAATAGATCATGCTGCCGTCGTAAGTCAAAAACGAGATATAGTTCGTGGCCCCTTTGTCGGAATAGGAGAACTTGTCGTTCTTCGTCGCGTAAGAGAAGGAAAATCCGCCGTCTTTAACGACAAGTTTCCCCTTCTCCAGCTTGGGGGAGAACTTTCTGCCGATAAAGATGTTTTTAACAGTGTTGAAGATCCCCATGTAGCCGGTGTACTCGACCGCGGAGCGTCCTTTGCTTCCAAGCGTCCCCGTAAGCGAGAAATTAAGGCTGCCCTTCCAGTCCATCGGCCTGAA
Source organism: bacterium (assembly GCA_017538635.1). The sequence goes on along the minus strand of JAFYIM010000357.1, from coordinate 2,541 downwards.
AGTGTAGCGGCCTTTGCCGGCAGTGCGCTCGGAGGCGCGGTAATGGAAGACCAGGGCGCACTCCTGCGGGCCCTGCATGATGTTTTTGGCTCTGGCGATCACCTTGTACTCGCCTTCCGGAGCTTCGTAGATGTGCAAAACTTCCACGTTGTTAAGGTGGTCGTTCAGGGTGTGCTTCGTGCCGTTGGGATCGACGACATAAAGGTCAATGTCGTTGACCAGCGCCTTGGCCGCGCCGACAGAACCCGGATAGTCGGACCAGACCAAACCGACGTTCAGGTCGCAAACGGTCTTCTTGGAATAGACGTTGGTGACAGCCTGCCCGGACTTGCTTAAAGCGAATTCGCTGAAAAGCATTTCGCCGTCCGTAGGCTCAAGGCTCTCCTTTATGTTGATGTGCCCGTGCCCTTCCACTGGGTTGGGCCTGACGTCTTCAAATTCTTTTTCATACTGACCGGGGATAAGCGTGCGGGCGCCGGTCACAAGGATCGCTTTCACAAGCGCGGCGCTGGCCGAGTCAACAGAGTGCTTTTTATTGAGATAATCCCTTATTATGGCGCAGCAGCCGGCCGTAATGGGGCTCGACATGCTGGTGCCGGACATATAGCAGTAATATTCACTCCTTACGGAAGAGTGCAAATTGCTGGACAAAGTCGAATAAATATAAGTTCCCGGCGCCACGACGTCCGGTTTGATCCTGCCGTCGCGGCAGGGGCCGCGGCTTGAAAACCAGGCCATGCCCTGGTGCACGCCGTCGTCCGGCTTGGCGTCGCTGCCCTCTTCAGGGCGGTAGCTTTCCGCGGCGCCGACCGTGATGACGTTCTTGGCGGCGGAAGCCTGGTTCATGGTGCTTTGCGTGGGAACATAGGCTTTTTTGTTCGCGTTGCCGGATGAAAAGCAGACCGTGTAGTCAGGGTAGAGCCAGATGAGTGAATCGTATAGACGTGCTTCCGAACTGTAATAGCCGTCGCTGGTGATGCCCCAGCTGTTGTTCATGACGCGGCAGCCGGAATGGTAAGTGTTCGTAAGATCAGCCGCGTTGCCGACGCCGATATATCCGTCGCTCCTGCCGGCGGCCAAAAAGAAAAGCGAAGCGTCCGGCGCCATGCCGCGGTACTGGCCTTTGCTGGCTGCTCCCGTGCCGACGGCGGAACCGGCCACATGCGTGCCGTGATCGCCGTTGTCGCGCCAATCGTCGTAAGAGCCGCGCTCCTGGGCGACTTCGGTGGTGGCGCGTCCTATGATCTTCTTATTCTTGAAGTCGGGATGAATGTTCGCCATGTCGCCGTTGTCCAAGCCCGTGTCGTGAATGCAGACCATCTGACCTTTGCCGGTGTAGCCGGCTAACTGCAGATCTTCTAGATTGGCAAGGTTTCCGCTCTTGGCGACGTCGTTCAAAGGCTTCGCCGGAGCATAAGGCTCGATGAAAGCCACGTCTCCCCTTTTGGCGATCTCTTTTGCCTCGCTGTTCGTGAGTTTAGTCCTGACGCAGGGCTCCAGGGTACCACTGACTTCCGCAATATCCGGCGCGCCCAAAGCTTCCAGCGCTTTCACGATATCACCTAGGCATTCCTTCCTGAAAGTTCCCACCTTGACGGGATAGGAGATCTCCTCGCCTGCCGCGTTGACACCCGTTTCGTCAGCGCCCTGGTAAAGCAGTTTGTATTCCGGCAGATATTCGCCGGCGTAAAGGATTGAGAATTCTTCCAAGAGCGCCGCAAGATCTCTTTCGGACGACTCAACGAGATAGGCGTTGGGCGGAATGTTGCCGCGGAAAATGATCCCAAGCTTTTCAACACGAACGCGCTCCTCATCCGTGAAATTAGTTTCCGGCTGCACGATGTACAAGCGCGTGCCGGCACTGGACAAAGAGCAAACCGAAGACTGGAAATTGTTGCAGGTCGGCGCAGTCGGATCGATGGTGGCTTTGGCCAGCTTGATCAAACCTGGATCGGCGAAAAGAGAAAGAGAAAAAAGCGAAACAAGCAGCGGGAGTTTTTTCATATGTTGCCTTATTCTTTATCCTCCGAGGGAGGATCTTCTACAAACCAGCAAAGGCTCGGGACCACGGAAGTGAAATCCGTGTTCCACGCTTCCTTTTTGACTTTCATCTTGAAGTTGACTTTTCCGGTCTTTCTTTTCACCGTAACTTTGATCTTCGTTCCCAGGTAAGTCTCGCCGCTGTAAGTGAAGTTTTGGCCTATCGGCTGCAAAGTTACCATGGAATCGCTGACAACAAAAGGTTTCTCCTCGTCGGAATTGTAGAGCGTTATGCCGTAATTGTCGTTGAAATAAGGCATCACGGGATCCAGAAGCGTTCCCTGCCCTTTGATCTTCCCTATGCCCTGCGTCAGTTCGTTGGAATAATACATGTCGTCGTTTTTATTAAAAGTCAGAATGGAGATCCAATCCTCGGCGTAGCGGTCGTTGTAAGTAAATTTACCGGTAGCTATGGTGTAGATGAATTCGGAATAGTCGTCGCGGAAAACGTAGTTTCCGTTCCTCTTCTCGGGAACGACCTTCATGCCGACGCAGATATCG
>JAFYIM010000356.1 GCA_017538635.1 bacterium | reverse complement strand
GGTCGGTTCCGCCTTGACAAAGGGAAGGCGTTTGAATATAATTCTTAACGATAATTTTTACCCTACCACAGGCGCACGGTGCGCTTGCGGGAGAGGGTCACATGTACATTCATTAAATCCGAGAGGAATACGTGTTAACAGTTACGGTTCGTAAAAACGAAACAGTTGACAAGGCGATCCGTCGCCTGAAAAAGAAAGTCGATCGTGAAGGCGTTCTCAAAGTCGTGCGCCAGCACGCCCAGTACGAGAAGCCCAGCGAGAAAAAACTGCGCAAGCAGAAAGCCGCCCGCCGCAACGCTCACCGCCTGATGAAGCTTTACCGCTGATCAGACGGCGCCTGGCGGGAAGCGAGGTAAATCATGTTTCCCAAGCAGAACAACTACAACGCCAACGAAAAGCTCATCCTGACAAAGAAGATAGTCTGTGAATGCAAGCTTTTCTACGTTGACTACAAAGAAAACAAACGCGGACGCTTTTTGAAGATCAGCGAAAAGGACTCCGCCACCAAGAGAACGATAATCGTCCCCGCGGAGGCCATAAAGGAACTTTCAGACATACTTCAGGAAGTGGCTGCTATGGGAAATGAAAAACCGTTAGCGACAGAAGAAAAAGAACAGCAACAGGAATAGAGAAAGCTATGAAGCAGACTGTTAACAAGGGTTTCACCCTCATAGAGATCTTGGTTGTCATCAGCGTTATCGGCATCCTTTCAACGCTTTCCGTAGGCGTTGCCACTGTCGCCAAGGCTAGGATCAAATCCTCGGCCGCCGAGGCCGTGATCCAGCGCCTTGAGCTCGCTCTCAGCCAGTATCACAATGATTTCGGCTGCTATCCTCCGACCGGCAACGACGCCGCCGACAACTCCGTCATGATAGGCTGCCTTACCGGCGACCTCAATATGGACGGAAAATACACCGGCGACGAAGGCGACATCCCCCTGAACCACCCCCGTTGGAAAAAGCCCTACATTGACATTGACAAGAGCTTCCCTGTCAGAGCCGGCAAGCTTATGGACCCGTGGGACGTTCCTTACCGCTACTGGGAAAACCAGAGGGAATGCCCCCGCTGCCCCTACAACGGCAACATGTATCTCTTGTACTCCTGCGGCCCCGACAACAAGGCGACCGAGATGACAAGGGACGAAGTAATCGATTTCGGCGCGGACTACAACCGCGACAACATCATAAACTGGATCATTGAATGATCAAGAAAAAATCCACTGAGGAGTCAAGTATGAAACGCATCCAAGGTTTTACCTTAATTGAACTGCTCGTCGTTATCGCTATTATCGGCGTGCTCAGCACGCTCGGCGGCGCCGGCGCTTCCATGGTCCAGAAACAGGCCAAGAAGACCCAGACTGCCACCATCATGCAGAACGTCGCCCTTGCGTTGGAACAGTACAAGACCGACATGGGCATCTATCCCCAGACCGACGACTCCAAGGAAATCTCGAACGCTCTTACCGGCTTCACGGATGAACCCGACAAGCGTGACGATAAATATTACAAGAACCCCAACTGGAAGGGCCCCTATTACTCCACCGAACCCAAAGCCTTCTATCGCCGTCAGAACAACCAAGCCATTGCTGACGCCTGGGGAAATCCTTTGAACTTCAATATCCTGGCTCCGAAGCTCAATCCTTATAAGTTTGACATGTGGTCCAGCGGACCGGATGGCAATAACGACAATGGTCTCAAGGACGACGTCAGACCGTAACTGAAACGTATAGCGCAATGAACGAGAATCGCCCTAGATATAGCGGTTTCACGCTGATGGAACTTCTGGTAGTGATCGGCATTATCGGCGCTATCAGCTCCATAGGCGTGGTGAGCTTCGCTGCGGTCGGCCGCAACATGCGCATTGAAAGCGCGGCGAACGCCATTAAGGACCGTATCTTCTATGCGCGCACTTCCGCCATCACTCAGCGTAGGAAATTCGCGATCCGCATGACTGTCACGCCGACCAGGAAAGTCTGGAAGCTTCAGACCTTCGACTCCGGCTCCGACAACGTCATCGACTACGAGAACGACCTTACCGTGGACACCAGGCCTTACTATCTCGACCATCGCCTGAATATCAAAGCGGAACCGCCCATAGAGATCGAATTCTCTCCGGAAGGAGGAATAACTTACGCTTCCCACAACCCGATCGTAATAGAAGACAAGACTGATCTTCAGGAGATCTGGGAGATGCCTGTTCAGATCTACAAAGCGGCGGGCATCGCGCGAGTAAAACCAATCAACCGCATTTTCCCCGACGACAACAAGCAGGTTCAGGCTAAGGCCGTCGAAAACAAACAGGTGGAAAGTGAGGATGCAGCCTTCGAGGCCCTAGGACTTGACTAATGAAAGAAATTAAGACATACGGTTTCAGCTTGATCGAGATCATGGCCGCGCTGGCCATCCTCTCCATCGGCATGAGCAGTATAATGGCTGTCTTCCCGGCCGGCATGGAGTCTTTCCGCAAGGCCAGGGACAACACGGTCCTTGCCAACCTCATGCGTTCCAAGGTCAGCGAGCTGACCTACGAACTGGGAAGCCCCATGGGCCGCGGCGACAATGCTTCCAGGATCGCCAAGCACTACCTGAAGGCCGACACTGCTTTCGCCCGTTACATGTCGGAAGACGACAAATCGAAGCGCACTTCTTCTCCTGTGATGGTTTCGGAAGTTTACCCCTTCGAGCAGAACCCCCGTTATTTCTGGCAGTACACCGTGCACGACATCGGCAGGGAAGGCGACACGAAAATTGGCGAGAAAGGCGTCAAAGGCGTCTTCTTCCAAATAGAGATGAACGTTTACGACCGTTCCCAGATCCAGGAGGAATTGGTTCCTCTCGATCACTCAAGAGTCAAGGAAGACCAGGTCAACAAACCGATCCTGCGTCAGATCTTCCGAGTACATAACCCCTATCCGGCAATAACCTATGGCAAGAACGCTAAGAAGTAAGTTTGCGGGTTTCACACTGATTGAAATCCTTGTGTCTCTCGGCGTTCTGGGCATCCTGATGTCGTCTCTTATGGTCGCGTTCCGTTCGACCTTCGACACCGTCACGGAGACCCAGCTTAGGGCCGAGATGAACCAGAACGTCCGTTCCGTAATGGACCAGCTCAACCGCGAGCTTTCCCAGGCGCTCGTCAACAACAACCGCCCGGTGGGCGAGCAGATCTACTTCCAGATCAAACAGCTCAGCCCCGACCAGTCCGTCATCCGCTTCGGCTGCACGACCGAGCGCGGCATGAAGGAGCTGGCTTACGCCATGCGCGAAGTGAAGATCGACGACCAGCCTCAGTGGCCCGACTACGAATTGGTCCGTATGCAGAAGGACAAAGGCATGTGGAACTTCAACGAACCGAAGAACTGGCCTGAATTCGATGTCAACGACACCGAAGAGGTCGAGCCCTTCGCCTTCGATATTATCAGTTTCCGCGTCCTCTACTGGAGCACCAAGAACGGCCGCTTCGTGGCCGGCAACTGGGACTCCTTCCAAAGGAACGGCATGCCCGCCAAAGTCCGTATCGTCCTTAAATCCATACCCCGTTCCGACGCGAAGAAAGGCTTGGCCACAAAGAACATGAACGAGCTTTCCGGCGTGGAGGAACACAAGATCGACATCATCTTGCCCCAGGCAATGTGATAAAAGTTTATAATTATTAATCAACTCAATTAAAACTCAACCAGGAGTACAAAATGAAAAAAAGCATGTTAGTAGCCATCGCGGCCCTTCTTTTGGTCGGAACAGTTACCGCCGCCGAAGTCACTTCTTTGAGCGACGAAGCTAATATGTCCCGCACCGCCAACACTGCTGACCTCTTCGGCAGCAAGTGGGGCTTCAAGATGACCCGCGGTATCATCAACGCCGCTACCTGCTGGGTGGAACTCCCTCGCTCCATTTATGTCGAAACGGTAGACAACGCCGTCATCGGTCCCTGCAAAGGTCTTTTCAAGGGCATCTTCCTGACGGGCGTGCGCGCTGTCGCCGGATCTCTTGACGTCGCCACTGTCGGCAGCGTTGATGACATGTATAGTATCTATGAGACCACCTCTCTGCCTTATTTCGTCTGGCAGAAGTGGGATCAGGTTGAAAGAGACTAATACTGATTCTATTACGACATAACCTCGTGGTGTAATGGCAGCACAAGAGTTTTTGGTACTCTCGGTCTAGGTTCAAATCCTGGCGGGGTTGCATAAAGCGAGACACATGTTATCATGATGCCTCTGCTTATCTATCCAACGGAG
>JAFYIM010000355.1 GCA_017538635.1 bacterium | reverse complement strand
TGCTCCAAGACCATCGACCGCTTCTGCGAGAAATACAATATTCCCTTGGAAGAAAAGCCCGTGGGCTTCAAATATATCGTTCCCTTCCTTCTTGACGGCAGCGCCCTGGTTGGCACCGAAGAGAGCGGAGGCCTCGGCTATCAAAAGCACATTCCCGAAAGAGACGGCGTATTGTCCGGCCTTCTCTTCACTGAGGCTCTCATAGGCCTGGGATTCAATAACGCCGGCGAAGCCATGGATTATATCGACAAAGAATTCGGAAAGCTGCGCTACCACAGGATCGACAAAGAGTGCGACCCGAACGCGAAAGACGCTTTCATGAAAAAACTGGAGACTAATCCTCCCTCTGAGATCCTCGGCCTCAAGGTAGTGAACATCAAAACCATCGACGGTGTCAAATTCGAGCTGGAGGACGATTCCTGGCTCTTATTGAGGTTCTCCGGCACCGAGCCGGTCTGCCGCTTCTACGCGGAAGCGCCCACTCTCGAAGAAGCCGAATTAATGACGGAACTCGGCGCCTCTCTTCTGAAGTGATGGCTGATCTCATCGAATTACGCCTTAGCGCCGAACCGATCGTCTGCGAGCAGCTCGCCGAACTTTGGGACGATCCCGAAGCCGATTTTTCCGTAGAAAAACTCACCGATTCTGAAAAGGCCGTCTTCAGCCTTTTTTTGAAAAGCGAAGATGAAGCAAAAGAAGCCGAAACAAAACTTTTGGAGACGGCGAAGATTTTGACCGCCGATTTTTCCCTGGACAGAAGGACCGTCAAAAAGGAAGACTGGGCGGAAAAATGGAAAGAAAATTTCCATGTCAGCAGAGCAGGGAAGAATCTTGTCATCGTGCCTTCCTGGGAAACGTATTCGCCCAAGCCTGACGACATCATCCTCATAAACGATCCCGGCATGGCCTTCGGCACGGGAAGCCACGGCACCAGCAGAGCCTGCCTGGAATTCCTGGAGGAAATTGCAAACCAAAACAAGCCTGAAAGTCTTCTGGACGCCGGCACCGGCACGGGCATTCTCTCCGTGGCCGGAGCGAAACTCGGCATCAAAAAGATCGACGCCTTCGACAACGAACCCCAGGCGGTCATGGCCGCCCAAGAGAATGCTGAAAAAAACCAAGTAAAAGACAAAGTATCCGTTTTTCAGCAGGACCTCTTTTTTTACACCCCTAAGAGAAAATACGATATAGTTATCGCCAACATCCTCTGCGCCGTCTTAGAACGCAACGTAGAGCGTCTATTGGCCGCCGTAGCGCCGGGCGGTCATCTGATTTTGGCCGGCATCCTGGACGAGCAGTATCCAAAGCTTTCCCTGCTTTTTACCAGCTTGGGCGCCATAGAGCAAAAATCGACCCTCATAGAAGGCTGGAGAACCGGCGTCTTCAAGATCCCGAAAATACTAAGACCTATCGAAACTGTTCCCCAAAGCGACAAAGAAATGGAGGAAGCCGCCTCCTGGTTCAGCGGCAAGTGGCACATCCCCAAAAGCGCCTATCTTGCCAGCATGAAAGAGCCGCACGATAACTACTGGTACGTCATAAGGGATCCTGAAACGAAGAAGATCATCGCCGGCGCCGGCGTCATTCCCAACGACTTCCACGTCAGGCCTGACCTCGCCCCCAACGTCTGCGCGCTCTTCGTGGAAGAGCCTTTCAGGAAGCAGGGCTTGGCTGGCGCGCTTTTAAACCACATCGCCAGGGACATGCAGACAAAGGGCTGCGACACGCTTTACCTCGCCACAGAGCACACCTCTTTTTACGAACGCTACGGCTGGGATTTCTACACCTTCGTTAAGGAAAGCACTTCCGACCACATGACGAGACTATACCGCCATGTGTGGACAGACGAACGCTAGAGTTTGAAGGCGCCTGGGAGGAGGGTTGAGAGAGTAGTCTCCTGATAGGTGCCGTCGGTTTTGGCCATGAGAACGATAAGGTCTTCTTTTTGGTCTGCGAATTCTGAGAGGACCTGGCGGCAGATGCCGCAGGGAAGCGCGAATTCAGTTTCGTTGTAGCAGATGGCGATGGCTACTGGATCGGTGTGGCCTGAGGATACCATATTGGCGACGGCAACTCTTTCCGCGCAGATGGTGGCGCCGTAGGAGGCGTTCTCGATGTTGCAGCCCGGGAAAATTGTTCCGTCCTTTGTCAGGATGGCGGCGCCCACTTTGAATTTGGAGTAGGGGGCGTAGGCCTTTTCCCGGGCTTCTATGGCTTTATTGACGAGGGTTTGCGCGGTATTTTGGTCCATGCTTATTTTTTACCTTTCGGTTTGGCTTTGGGTTTAGCTTTCGCTTTCGGTTTCGGCGCAGGCTTTTTGGCGGCCGGTTTCTTCGCGCTCGCTTTGGAAGCGGGCTTCTTCACGGCTTTTTTGGCCGCCGCTTTTTTGTCGGGAGCCTTGGCTTTCGGCTTTGCCTCGGGAGCGGGTTTCTTTTCTTCCTTCGGTTCGGGGGCGGGCTCCTCTTTGGGAGCGGCTTTCACGCCGATAGTGAAGTTTTCCTCCTCCGAATTCTGGTTGAAGATATCCATTTGCTGGCCTTCTTGGGATTCCCAGACGAAGTTGCCGATGAAGATCTCGTTATTGGCGTTCTTTTCGAGGAGAAGCGTGGTGGATTCGCGCATGGCTTCCGTGACGCCGTCCATTTCCGGAGTGGCGATGACCAAAGAGAGGCCGAGCCTGTTGGCGAAGCGCAGCAATTCTTCTCTTCTTTCCGCGTCGATGCCGTAGAAGGCTTCGTCGAAGAGGAGGAAGCGGATCCTGGCGTTGATCTGGTTGTAGAGCAAAGCGCTCATGGCCATGATGAGAAGATAGTTCGGCACGGCCTGTTCGCCGCCGGAACCAAGGCGGCGGATGTCGTTCGTCAACTCGATGCCTTCGCCCTCGGTGCCTACGACTTTCACGTGCAGCTGGTAGTCGAACCAGTGGCGGTAGTCTAAGAAGGAGGGGAGAGAGCCGTCGGGCTGCATGCGCAGTTCGCCGATCTTCGATTCGAAGAAAGCTTTCAGCTGTTCCTGGCTGTCCTCGTCGATGTCGCCGGCTCTTCTCACTATGCCGTAAACCTGGCGGTATTCATTCTTGATCTTCTGGGTGAAGCGGTACTGGGAGCGGCCGAAACTGAGGCCTTCCAGCATGAGGTTGACGGCTTCCAAACTCTCTTTCAACCTGTAGAGGTCCCTAGTGTACTGGTTGGAGAGATCGCCCAGGATCGTTTTCTCGAGAAGTTTTCTTCTGTTGTCGCTGACGGAATTCTCGAGCTGGGTGAGCTGGTCGTTCAGTTTCAAGGTTATGGTCTTGAGGTCGCGGCCGTCCTGGTCGATGAGGTCGTTGATGTCCTCTCGGTAGGTGAAGGCGTATTTTGTCCAGAGCAGCTCGTGGTGGATGAGGCCGCCCTTGGAGCGGGAGTCGTCGCTGCCAACTAAGCTTCCGATCTCGCGGTTTATTACGCGCTCCTGGATCTTTATTATCTCGGCCAATCTTCCTTCCTGGACGTTCTCGGCGCCGTAGGTTTCCTTCAAATAGCTCTCAAGATCGGGGTATTCTTCAGAGAGGCTGTCTTCCAGAAGTTTCTTCTTGTCGGCCGCCTGGTTCACGGCTTCGTTGTAGCTGAGCCTGGTCTTGGCGTTCTGGGCTTCCAGAATGGAGACGCGTTCCTTGTAGCGGGCGATCATCTCGACGAGTTCCTCGCGTTCCTTTTCCTCTTCCGTCAGGCGCTTTTTTAGGATGTCTAGTTGTTTGTGGATGTCGCCGGTGGTCTGGAACTGCTTGTCTTCTCTTAGCTCCTTGATCTGCTTGGTGATCCTGTTGATCTGGCGCTGGGATTTGGCTTGCAGGCTCTGGGCTTTCTCGACTCTTTCCTTCATTTCATTGAGGAGCTTGTCGTTGGCGGCTCTCTGGGTGAGGCGGTGGGCGATGAGCCAGGGCGAGACTTTTTCTTCCAGCTGGATCTTTATCTTGTAGATCGTTTCTATTGTTTCGCTGAGGGAGGCTTGCTTTTTCCTGAGGCCGTCGGCGATATTGCTGAGCTCTTTATTCTTGATCTTCTGTTCGATCAGGAGTTTTTCCTGGGCGGCCTGGCGGCGCGCTTTGCCAAGCAAGCCTTCCGCTTCACGCTTGATGTAGCGGTAAACGGCGCGCTCTTTGACAAGGCCTTCTCGGGACAGCCAGTCGCCGTCCGGAGTGGCGGCCAGGTCGCAGATCCTGATCTTGCCGAGCTGAGTGTCAACAAAGCAGCGGGCGAAGCCGTTCGAGGTCTTCAGATATTTGGCGATGGAATTGTCCAGTGGTTTCGGGCTCTTCGTGGCCATGAGGCGGGAAGTGTCGGCTATCCTGATCCCGGGATTGGCTTTGCCGGCCAGTCTTATGACTTCTTCTAGATCCTCCTCTTCAGGGATGATGGTGCCGAGCCATTCGTCGCCAAGGAAAGACTCGATCAGGTTCATGAGCTGGGGCGGTGTATTGGGCGCGAAATCAAGCATAGAAAAGAGCGGCTCGGCTTTCAGGCCTTCTCTCTTCAGCGCATCCAGAAAATCCCTGTAGCCGATGATCCTGGGCATCACTTCCATGGTCGGGACGGCGGCCGTCACTTTGCCTTCCCTTTCCAAGTCGGAAAGTCGCAGAGAGAGAGTCTGCTTTTCGTCTCTTAAGGCCTGCAGCAGGTTGTCGGCGGCTCTTACTGCCAGTTTTTGGGAGCGGGAGAGCGCTTCGGTGTCGCACTCGGTCGTTTCCTCGGCGTTCTTGTAAGCTTTCTTCAAAGAGGCGATCGTTTTGGAAAGATGATCGGCGGCTTCTTTCACTGTCTCGGGGCAGACCGGAACAGATATGGTCTTTATTATGGCGTTCTGGGAGCGGATGGCTTCCAAAACGTCGGCGTTGGCGTTCGCCTTGTCCTTTTCAAGCGTAGCCTGTTTCTGCAATTCTTTTTCCGTTTCTTCCTTGAAGGTGACGGAATCCTCTTTCAGTTTCGCCAGTTCTTTTTCAAGGCGTTCCGCTTCTTCCCAGAGTTTGGCGCCGGTGCCGGTCCTCACTTCAGCCAAGGTCGTCCTTGTCTGCTCGAGTTTCGGCAGGAGGTCGTCAAGTTTGTTCTTGGCGTCGATCTGGTTCTGGCGGTTGACGGCGACGGCTCTTTCCTGGCTCTTCAGTTCAGAGGCGAGGTTGTTTAGGGAGTTCCTTAGCTTCAGGTAGCGGCATTCCTCGATCCTCGCTTTGGAGGAAGCGATCTTGGCTACAGTCTTGTTCGCCTCGTCAAGCAGCTCGGCTTCTTTTTTGAGTCCTTTGATGTCGCTCTCGATAGTCTCCAGGTTCTGCAACGTCGTTTCAATGTCCTGGAAGACCTGGTGGTCGGGAGCGGGCAAGAGGGCCGCGAAGAGGCCTTCGAAGTCGCGGGCTTTGACGACCAGATCCTTGTAGGATTTGCTGGCCTTTAAGAGATCGGCCACGCGCTCAAAATTTGAGCGGCCGCCGAAGAAGCGGTTGGCGACCTGCGTGCGGTAGCGCCCGATGTCGTAAACTCGCGTCTTGCCGACCAAGCCTGGCAGTTCCTTCTTGTCCACAGGGCGGTACTGGGGCGCTTCGGAAACGTCGTTCACCCTAACGGTGAGCTGGACGTCGGAGAGGGGAGCGTCAACAATGAAGCCCCACATTTCCGGGCGCTGGTCGAGGTTTTCCGCGAAGGCGCCGACGCCTATCGTCACGGGGTTCTGGCTCTTGGGATCGAGCAGTTCGAGGGCGACGTAGCCGACCGCGCCGCCGGCACGGCCAACTTTGCCGGTCTCGAAGTTGTGCTGAAGCAGGACGCCGGAAAGGCTGCGGCCGGATTCCGAGCGCCCGCCTATTACGGTAGCGGCGTTGAACATCAGCCTTTGTCCGCCGGTCAGGGCTAATTGCACCGCGTCTATTATGGTCGTCTTGCCGGTGCCGTTGTTGCCCATAAGGAAGAGGCTGCCGTGGATCTTTATGGTCTCGTCGGCGAAGTTATGGAAATTGATAAGGCGCAATGCCCTCAAATTCAAAGCGTTTTCCCAACTGTGGTTTCCGTTCATCGTATTCACCTATTTAAAAATTTTCCTGTTCAGTTTCTTCTTCCTTTAAGTCAGCTTCTTCTTTCGTTCCGTCCTGCTTGGAGTAGAGCCTGGCGATCTCCTTGAAGGTGAGAACGTCCGGACGGTAGCAGTGGATGCCGGGGAGGAATTCGTACATGACCTGCTGTTCCAGGCCTTCCGGCAGGCGCTCGTCTTTTCCGACCTCCGCTTTTTCTTTCTGCTCGATGAAGCGGTATTTTATCAGCTTCGGGAAGAGCGTGCGGCAGGCGTCCACGATTGCTTTCTCGCTCGATTCGCCGTCCTCAAGCTCCTCATTGAAGCGGTTGAAGCAGTACTGGACGAAGTCCGAGATGAGGAAGCGCAGCCTTTTATCGTCGTCGTAATTGGAGTTGAAGTCCCTGAGGAGCTTTTCGTAGAATTCCAAAAGCAGCATGAAGACCGAGCACTCGTCCCTTCTCGTCAGGTCGAACATGTCCCTTTGCGACGGCTTCAAGGAATTGTTGTAGAGCTGCGGTTTTATTATTCTTGCAGCCTGGCGGTCAACGTAGAGCTCCCAGCCGAAGTAGCGCATGAAGAAGTGGCCGACGGCTTCCTGGTTCAGCCTTAAGTAGGCGAAGAGGTCCGGGTCGTCGGTCTGGTAGAAGAAGGGCGATTCCAAAAGCACGTTCAGAAGCGCCCTGACGCTGTGGATGTTCAGCTGATCGATCTGGTCGGAGTAGTTCTCCGTCTCGTTTTCAAAATATTGTTCGTTCATAGTCTTTTAGTTGTTTTCCTGAAAATCTACGGTGTAGTCGGGGGAGGAGAAATACCATTTCCCGCCTTTGAATTCCGCCTGCGGCGCGTTTTTGTCAGGCTGCTTTAAGGTGTACCCAAGTCTTATGCCGTGCTTTCTTCCGATCTTGTAGAACTTGACGGAATCCATGTAGTTCCTGATGTCGTCCATGTTCTTAAGGGAGAACAAATGGATGGGTCCGCGCTGGCCCATGGGATAAGCTTTCAGGAGCATGAAGTCCCTCAGGCGTTTGGCCTTCGCTTTCTCCAGTTCGCGGCTGGCGCTTGCTGAGCCTGTTTTGGCGATGATGGCGGCGTTGCGGAAAGGCGGCCTTATGGCGCGGCGGCGCCAGTAATTGGGTCTCGGCGGGGGAACGCGGTCTTCCGGAGTGCCGCCGCCCATGTCGTTATAAATTTGTCCGACGGAGAAAAGCTCTCTGATGAAAGCTTTGATCTCCGGCAGCGCTTCATCTGGAGCGCCGATGCATTCGTTGGCGCGGCGGCGGAGGATCCTTATCCTGATGTTGCGGTGCCTGATGTCGTCGAGGTACTGCCTGATGCGGCTGATCAGTATCCTGACCTGCTCGTTGACTCTAAGGCAGAGAAGCTGGAAGACGCCTTCGGGAGCGAAGAAGGGGATAAGCCTCGCCAGCATCTGCTCTATTGGGTCGTCCTGCTCAGCCAGGGCGCCGGCCAGAGGATTGTTCTCGGCGTGCAGCCTCATCGCTTCCCTGGCGTTCCTTAGAATGGCGAGCCCCTGCTGGGAATTCCAGCGCGAGAGCGCGTTGTAAACGGGAGGCGTCAGGTTCGCCACGCGCTGCAGATATTGGTCAACGTACCTGGCCAGGCGGTCGATTATTTGCGGCAGCGTCTCAAGCTGGAAAGGCTCGATGTTGAAAGTCGCGATCCTGGCGCCGAAGTCGCTGATCTCGTTGGCGACGAGGCGGCAGCGGTTGTCTAATTCAGAGATGTTCCTGGCGAGCCTTCTCAATTCCGCATCCGTCAAATTCTCGCCGCGGGAAAGGCATAAGCCGATCTTTTCGACGAGTTCCTGAAGATCCAGAAGGTGGTCCTGGTCAAGCGTGACGGCGTTCAGATTCTCCACGGAGCGCACGAGAGACAGACTCTCCAGCAGCGCCCTGGTATGGTCGGTCAGGCGGTAGAGGAATTTCTGTACTCTCCTGTCCGCGATGTGCTGCAGTCTTTTCGGTTCGATGCGGCGTTCGACGTTGCCCCAGAGCATGAGCTGCTCCATGTCGGCGCGGAAAGTCTGCTGGCTGTAAGGGCCGGCAGTTTCCAGGAGCGATTGGACGGCGTCGTAGATATCGTTGTGATACTTTTCGACTTCATGGGCCTGGCGGCGCAGAAAGAGAAAATAGAGAATGGTGGCGTAATACCACCGCCGCTCTGAACTTAGAAAAGCGCAGTGACTGGCTGGAAGAAGATCCAGAAAAGGGGGTTCCGGCGCCACAGCCTGAAAAAGATCAGGCTGCGGCGCGGGATCGATCTGTTCAATTATATTGTTGTCCATAATCCCTTCTTATACGAATACACACTCAATATATTGTATCAAAAGGCCCTTTTTTTAACAATATATTGGGCCGAAGGGAGAGGATTATCTGCGGGCAGAAAAGAAATCCTTGAGAAGCGTCTCGCATTCAAGCGAGCAAAACCCTTCCAACACTTCAACTTTGCCGCCCGTCCAGGTGTTGGCGAGGTTGGCGTTGGAAAGCAGGGCGCCTCTTTCCCAGTCGCGCGCTCCGAAAACGACGGTCTTGATCCGGCTGAGCAGAATGGCGCCGGAGCACATGGGGCAGGGCTCAAGGGTCACGTAAAGCGTGCAGCCAGTGAGGCGGCGGCCCAGTTTTTTCTGGGCTTCCTTTATGGCCAAAAGCTCCGCGTGGGCGGTGGCGTCCTGGCCTTTTTCCGTAAGGTTGTGGGCGGAAGCAATGATGTTCCCGGCTTCGTCAGCGATGACGCATCCGACCGGGACTTCGCCAATAGCGGCGGCTTCTTTGGCTTCCTTGATAGCCAGCTGCATGTAATCTTTGTGCTCCATGAAAACTATTTTACCAAATATAAAAGCGTTAAATTTGCTACAATATATTGTTGACAATTAGAATTTAAACCAACACGAGGTGATTTATGAAAAAAGGAATCGTTTTTCTCTTAGCGGCGCTGGCTGTATCCGCGGCTTATGTTTATGCGGAGCCCAGTGTTTTCTTCAAGGAGGATTTTGAAAGTTATAGCTCCGGCGATTTTCTGCCGCAATGCGAAGCGGCGAGCGTTTGGCAGACCAAATACCAGACGAATTTCCTTTACCAGGTTCAAAGCGACGTTATGGAGTCCAAGTGTCTGACCGTGACGAAGAACGACGCCGACGGATTTAACTCCGGCAACTCCGGCGTCTGGATCCCAACCGGGGCCGAGGAAACGATGTTCACCGAGACCGGCATTATGAGGATCCGTTTGAAACACCGCTCCCTTAGCAACATCAGCGGCTTTATGTTCGGCAACGGGACCTCCAACGGCCGCGCCCTCTGGGCTTACCGCAACGGCGGCACTTTTTACATTATCCACAGCGACAAAGTTCAGATGGAGTTTGGCGGCATCGGCGGAGACAAGGACAATGAGATGGAATTCAACATCCAGTATCCCTCCCGCCGACTCGTCAACGTCATAGCCAACGGTGTTACCAACGTTCCGGAAAACGTTATCCTTCCCAACTTCAGGATCACGCATATCGGTGCGGCGGTTTTCGCCGGCGGTTATGTGGCGCAGGGCAGCGGTTTCGTCACCGCCATAGACGACATCGAGGTCGCCTACGAGGCGCTGACCACGCCGGTTCCCTCCATGCCGACTGATCCCGTTTTAATAGGCCGCAACGTCGCCAGCCGCGAATTCGTTGTTTATAACAACGGCGGCGGCGAATTTGAATACACAGTCTCCGCCTTAGGTGATCCGGAATGGCTCACCTTCGCTCCCACCGGAACCTGCAAGACGAGCAAGAGCCACAAGGTAGTCTTTAACCGCAGCATCATGGGCGACGGTTTCTACCGCACGATCCTGACTTTCGACTGCTCGCCTTACGGCAAATTCGACATCCCATTGAACATCAGATCCGGCCTGGTCTTCTACTATGAAGACTTTGAGGCGCCCTATATGCAGCCTGGCGAGCTTCACGGTCAGCAGGGCTGGTTCGGGAAAGAGGAAGGCAACGACTACTCTCCCGGGACTAACGAAGCGTATGTCAACACGCCATCCGAGCCCTGGGAAGGTCAGTGCGCGACCTTCGAGAAGGCCAGCGGCTGGGACGGCTATTGGTATCCAATTTGGACGCCCTCCAACCTCATTATCAAAGTCTCCTGCAAATTCCGCTGGGATTTTGAAAACGAAGCCGACCGTTTCTATTTCCGCTCGACCTATTGGGCCAACCCGGCCATTTTCGATCTCTGGTATCACGCCGAGGGCAACGACGTCAGGCTTTGGGCCTACAACGACACCTCAGGCTATCCTCTGGTCGGAGACTACGGTCTGCCCGGCAAGACCTGGCATGATTTCTCCTACACCATGGACTTCAGGATGCAGCAGCTCACGGAATTCACCTTCGGCGACTTCACCACCAACTTTACGGAAAAGCCTCTGAGAAAGAGGATGAATGATAGAGTGGTGCCCATGCACTACTTTGAAAAATTCGGTGTCAGCGGCGGCGGCGAAGATTCCAGAGTGGGTGTTTCCATCGACAATCTGCTCATCACGGAAGTCCAGCGTCCCAAGATCGCCATTCCCGCTTACGAAAAAGCGGTCTCCATGGGCGGTCTGAACGTTTACACCAACCTTTTGGAGAACGCCGGCGCTCAGAACTACAAGTTCAACATTGAAGTTCTCGATTACGCGGACAATTTGAAACTCTCGCGCGACAAAGGCACCATCGGCACCAAGGGTATGGTCATCTATAGATTGGACCGCAAAGGATTGAAGGACGGTTATTATACTGCCAGGCTCAAATACGAATACGAGGCCAGCAACGGCACCAATTCCGGCTCCTTCGTCCAGCTCGTGACTTTCGGCGTGGGCGGCTGGTACTACACGACGGAATTTGAGGGCCAGCTTTTCCACCTCGGCTCCATCAACAATCAGGAATGCTGGAAAGTCGAAAACTTCTACGAAGTCGAGCCTTCTCTCAAGCTTCTTGACGGTATCCAGTGCCTCTATTTCGATCAGCAGAGCAAGGTTACTGTCAGCGCCGGCGTCC
>JAFYIM010000354.1 GCA_017538635.1 bacterium | reverse complement strand
TGCGGCGGCGCTTTGACCGCCATGTTAAAAGACGCCATCAACCCCAACATGGTCCAGACGCTGGAAGGAACGCCCGCCCTCATCCACGGCGGACCTTTCGCCAACATCGCGCACGGCTGCAACAGCGTGAGAGCGACTCGTTTGGCCCTGAAACTAGGGGACTACTGCGTTACGGAAGCCGGCTTCGGCAGTGACCTTGGCGCCGAGAAGTTCTTCGACATCAAGTGCCGCTACGCCGGATTAAAACCGGAGTGCGTGGTCCTGGTCGCGACCATCAGGGCCCTGAAATACAACGGCGGCGTTCCCAAAACGGAACTGAAAGCGGAGAACGTCGAAGCCTTGAAGAAAGGCTTAATTAACCTCGAAACGCACGTTGAGAACCTAAAGAAATTCGGGCTGCCCGTGGTGGCCGCCATCAACCGCTTCGAATCCGATACTGACGCCGAAATCGCAGCATTGGAAGATTGCTGCAAGAGACTCCAGATCCCGGTCTCCCTTACGGAGATCTTCGCCAAGGGAGGCGAAGGCGGCATCGACCTGGCCCAGAAAGTGCTGGGTGAACTCGACAAGAACTGCTCCGATTTCCACTGCCTCTATGAACTGGACCTTTCCATCGAGGAAAAACTCGAAAAGATCGCCAAAGAGATCTACCGCGCCGACGGCGTCAACTTCGACGCCAAAGCCAGGAAGATGCTAAAAGAGATCAAAGAGATGCAGCTCGACCATCTGCCTGTGTGCGTAGCCAAGACGCAGTACTCCTTGTCTGACGATCCGAACAAACTGGGTAGACCCACGAACTTCAAGCTGAACGTCAGGGAGCTCAAGATCTCCGCGGGCGCCGGCTTCATAGTCGCCCTGACAGGGGACATCATGACCATGCCGGGACTGCCGAAAGTTCCCGCGGCCATGAATATCGACTGCTACTATGACCCCGAAAAGCGCGAAAGCGTCATAACAGGCCTGTTCTAAGCTATTTATGGATATCTACACCCTTATATTTTTTGTCCTGATCATCGGGGCGGCTATAGCTTTTGCCATTATTTCCAGCAAAAGATTGGAAAAGAAGCTTCAGGACCAAACGGATAAAGAGCTTTATCAGAAGCTTTTAGATTCTGGCCTGGAAAATGTCAACAAAAATATAGGGGACTTAAGGAGCTACGTTGGCGAAAGGTTCGGCAAGATCGAGGAAGCCCAGAACAACGTAAAAGATCTCGGCAGCGCCGTAAATGAGCTGAAGACCGTACTTAGGGGCAACCAGACGCGCGGCCGCTACGGCGAAATGCAGCTTAAAATGCTTCTGGAGAATACTTTCGGCAATACGAAAGGCATTTACGCCGAGCAATACGCCATTAAAGGCGAAAGCGTCAGGCCGGACGCAGTCATATTCCTGCCGGAACCGGAAAAACTGCTTTGCATAGACTCGAAATTTCCGTTCGCGGAATATCAGGAGCTATTTAAAGAAGACGTTACTGAAGAAAGGAAAAATTCCTTGAAAACGGCCTTCAGGGCCGCGGTAAAGAGTCATATTACGACTATAAAGAATAAATACATCATAGACGGGGAGACTTCGCCGTATGCCGTCATGTTCATACCGAACGACGGGATCTTTTACTATATCCACGTCGAGATGTATGAACTTTCAGAATACGCCAGGAGCGTTGGCGTAATTTTGAGTTCGCCGGGAACATTACAGCCGATATTGGCGACTATAAGTTCGTTCTGGCGGGAATACAGACGCAACGAAAATCTCCAGGAGATCAGCAAACAGATCAAGGACCTTAAGACGGCTTTCAAAGTGTTCGGAGATTCCTGGGGACCGTTCAGCAATTCCTTTGATTCGGCTTACGAAAAAAAGGTAAAAGTCCAGGAAGAATTGGCCAGGCTCCAGACCAAGCTGGACAAGATCGTGAAGGCCGAAACGGAGGAGTAAGGCTATTTTGACCCTTTAACGACAAAACCCGTTTCGGGATATATCCAACTTAACATAAGATATATTATGCGACATTTAAATATAGGAAAATCCGCATCAATAAAGGAAAGTTTTATCTCGCCCCCACCGGGTCGTCTTTGGAATTGTCCCTGGTTTTCCCCTCTATAAGAGCCAATATTTCACCGGCCATATAGCAGGATCCGCAGATCAAAATATTGCCTTCGGTCTGGGCTTCGATATCCTTCAAGGCATCCGCGGAATTTTTGAAAACTTTGGCGAACCGTTTGTCATTTTTCACAATTAATTGCCATTCCTCACAGGTCAATTTGCGCTCGTTCTGCGGTTCAATATACGATATTGATTCAGCTATGGGTTCAAGTATCTTTAAAGCCAATTTCGGGTCCTTTT